>DAOUPA010000688.1 GCA_030626405.1 Planctomicrobium sp. | reverse complement strand
CTTTCAGATTTTCAATCACATGCGCGTCGTAGACCGAAGTGAACTCTTCCAGCATTCGACTTGCACAAGATGTTCGCCAGCCTTCAACACAAACGTTGTCTTTAATCGCAATTGGCAGCCCGGCGAGGGGACCGAGTGTCTCACCAGCTTCTCGACGCCGGTCGATTTCTGTTGCCTGTTGTATGGCTGATTCTGTACAGACTTCCAGAAAAGCGTTGACCTGTCCATCAGTTGCAGCGATTCGGTCGAGGTGGGCCTGCACAAGTTGTTGGCTCGATGTCTCACCTTGTTGCAAACGCGAAAGTTGCTCGGTTGCTGTTTCGTAATACATCACAGGTTACGCTCCTTCGAGAATTTGCGGAACCAGGAAATACTTCCCATCTGTCTTGGGTGCGTTCAGCAGTGTTTTCTCTCGATCAATCGATGGTTGTACCTCATCAGCACGGAACACATTCGCGACATCCGCCGCGTGTGCCATCGGCTCAACATTCTCTGTGTTGACCTCCCCCAGCATCTCCACATAGTCCAGAATCTGCCCCAACTGGCTGGCAAATTGTTGTTCTTCTTCCGGCGTCAATTTCAGGCGAGCCAATTTGGCTACCTTTTTTACGTCATCAATACTGAGAGTCATCTGTCGTTGCTTTGTTTGAAAGTGATTCTGCTGCGAAGATGTCTCCATCCTCAACGCAGGCACTATAAGTGGCTTGCCGCGCCGCGAAAAGCCCGGCAATTCTGAATTACTGAGCGAGAAAAAGATGAACGAGACAAAATGACCGGTTAGCCATACACTTCAAGTGTACGGCAAATCATTATGACGCTAGCAACATGAATTCCAAAATGAAGTTACCGATCCTCTACAGTCAGCGAAGCCACCAGACGCGCGACCTTGCGATCAGTTTTCTGATGCAGCAAGGAGTCGAGAACCCCGACTGCATTTCACTCGCAGCCGGATTAGTCGATCCAATGACCTTGCCAGTCGGCGATGCTCTTCAAGCCGCTTCGCAAGTGTTGGCAACCGACGAATCAGGCCGCAAGGCTTTGCAATACGGGACGACTCAGGGAAGTGCGGAACTTCGCGTGGAGTTGCTCGAGCATTTCGCCTCTCTGGAAGGAAGCGATGTTGCCTCGCTGGGGATTGATGAGAAACAGTTGATTGCAACGACCGGTTCGCAGCAGTTGCTTTCGCTTGTTTGCGAAACTTTGTTCGATCCAGGCGACATCTGCCTCGTTGCGGGACCGACGTACTTCGTCTTCGCTGGGAATCTGGCAGGGGTTGATGCCAGGACGGTGACGATCACTGCCGATGAAGATGGGATGCAACCGGCTGCGCTCGATCATGCTTTGGAGCAAATCGCTGCCATGCAGGAATTGCACCGCGTGAAACTGATTTACGTCGTCAGCTACTACGACAACCCGAGCGGCGTATGCGTCTCGACCGAGCGGCGAAAAGAAATTGTCGAGATCGCGAAGAAGTGGTCGCGCGACCATCGGATTCTTGTCCTCGAAGATGCCGCCTACCGAGAACTGCAATACGATGGACCTGTTCATCCCAGCTTGTGGTTGTTCGACGACTCGCGCGATCAAGTCATCTACACGCAAACGTTTTCCAAAACGTTCTCGCCTGGGATTCGAGTTGGATTCGGAGTCTTGCCGAGTGACTTAGTCGGCCCGATTTGCGACCGCAAAGGGAACGAAGATTTCGGCTCCGCAAACTTCAACCAACACCTGATCGCCGAAACCTTGCGCAGCGGCGTTTACAAAACTCATCTGCAAAAAGTCCGTGCAGGCTATCAAGAAAAACGAGACGCGATGCTCGCCGCCGCTGACGGTTACTTCAGCGACATCGAAGGCGTTACCTGGGTGACACCGCACGGCGGCTTGTACGTCTGGATGTCCCTCCCGGAAACCGTTGCCACCGGCTTCGAAAGCTCACTCTTCAAACAGGCCGTCAAAAACGGTGTCATGTATGTCCCCGGCGAACTCTGCTACGCCGGCCCGGTTGAAGATCGCCCATCCCACCAAATGCGATTAAGCTACGGAGTCCAAACCCCAGACGGAATCAACGAAGGGATGAAGCGACTTGCCAAAGCGGTGAAAAGCGTGGTGAGGTGAGAAGGTTCGTCGCACTCTCAAGATATTCGAGAGCGTGGGTGGCCTGCGTGATTAAGTGAAACGTTCCACTTGGCAACAAATCAAAAATGCTTCACTAGAAGCACAAGTCATTTGCTGTTTGCATCAAACTCTGCAATCCGATGACCTGTCTTCGCACGGAACAGGAAGAGTTTGTCGTCGGAGCAGGCGATGGCAAGTTTGCCATTGGGCGATAATTCCACGCCATTTGCCAATCCGACTCCCCCATCTTGAGTCCAGAGAATTTTCCGAGTTTCAGAGTCTCGGGACGGGTGGCACGCTCAGAGTGGAGCGCAGTGGAAGGATGGGCGTGGTGGATTCCAGTGTTGACTTTCATTCTTCCGTCGTTGGTAATGTCCTGTCCATCATTTTCTCTCTTTGTCATCAGAGTATACCAACGTCAACTCCACGCCCATGACTCCACTTCGTTGCGTGCTGGGCGTGCCACTCTCGACTCCAACTTTTACGGAAACGATGAGGCACCTGCAGCTTTGCTTATCCGCCGCTGCGGCGTTGGGTGAAGGATTTTTGACTGGTGTTGGAGACTTGAGATGCCTTGGCGTTAGCGGTTTTTGCGTAGAGCGACTTATTGGCTGTTGTGTTTTGAGTTTCCTTGTTGTTTTTGTCGTCTTCGCGCCGTTTCGCAGCCGCTTCGAGTTTTTTCTGGGCAACTCGCTTCTGACGCTCTTTCTCTTTTTTCTGCTTCTTGTTGTTGGCCATGG
>DAOUPA010000436.1 GCA_030626405.1 Planctomicrobium sp. | reverse complement strand
TTTGGCGTTGGTTTTTTGACATTGGTTCTCTCCTCTCTTTGGTTTGATTCTATCGACTGTGTGTTAGTCCCGGTAGAATGATCCGTTCAACCAACCGCAAGCAGGCCACTCCCATGTCGAAAAAGCAAATCCAATCCGACGAGAAAGTCGGTCTGAAGCTGACGCAGGCCGAAAGGAAAGTGATTCTCAACGAAGTGATGTGCCTCAACGAAGAGTACGAGGGAATTGTCCGCACGACGCCGACATCAAAACCTGTGATGATGACGCTCGATGAATTGGACAACTTCGGCGGATACGTTGCTGCCGAGGCCAATTACTGCGACGACAAGAAAAAACAGAAGAAACTCGACGGCATCTTCGAGAAGATTCAACGACTGCTCGATGAATACACCGACAAGGACGATGATCCGGAGTTGTTAAGCGAGGCTCGTCGCAAGATCGGTAAGGCGATGGCCGATGCGTTGGCTGGTAAAGAGCCAAAACTCATTTCTTTCCGCCTGCCGACGCCAAAGAAACAACAGACCGAAATGTACCCCATCAAGATCACACCACTTCAGCGGGAGGCCCTCATCTCCTGCACGCAATTGAAAGCGGTGATCAAACGCAGGCTCAAAGAAGCGGACGAAGGCTCGCAGGTCATTGAGTTCTCGAAGAAAGAACTCGACCACATGGGCGATGAACTGGGACAAGCTGCCGTCTTTGCTCCCAGCCCGTACAAAAAGCGGATCGTCGCTGTTCAAAAGAAAGTTGCCGACATTCTGGATGAGTTGCAGTTGGAGGCATTCGGGATCAAACAACCGAAGAAGCGGCGACGACCGGCCAACAAATCTGATCTGCTCTTTCAATTCAAGATCACGTTACTGGACATTCAACCTCCGATCTGGCGCAGGATTCAGATCCGAGACTGCACGCTGGGTGATCTGCACGAACACATTCAAACAGCAATGGGCTGGTTAAACTGCCACCTGCATCAATTCAGAATCGATGGCGAGCGGTACGGCCCTCAGTTATCTGATGACTTTGATCTCGGAATGGAGTTGATTGACGAAGACAGCGTGCCGTTGAGCGGATTGCTGCCGAAATCGGGTAAGAAGACTAGATGGGCCTACGAGTACGACTTTGGTGATGGCTGGCGTCACGAAGTTGCATTTGAGGGATACCCGCCTGTGGAGAAAGGCATGAAGTTCCCCATGTGCCTCGAAGGAGAGCGGGCCTGCCCACCAGAAGATATCGGTGGGACTTGGGGATTTGCTGATTACCTCGAAGCTCTCGCTGACCCGAAGCACGAACAGCATGAAGAACTTCTGGAATGGCGAGGACCGTTCAATCCAGAAGAGTTAAATGCGAAGAAAGTGACGAGGGAGATGCGGCGTGGCTTGCCGGATTGGAGGCAGTATGAGTAGATTTCAGATTGCCAGCGATTTCGACGGTGACTTGCATCTCTTTCCAAAGAATCTTGACGAACCAGATTACAAACATCGCTGGGAGGTGTGGGGTGATTCAGTCTGATGGAAGCCGCAAGGAAGCTCCACTCTGTACGCCGGTGATGTGCGTTAACAACGGTGAAGTCACGAACCCACTGGGGAGTTCAGAACATCAAAAGGTTGCTGGCTGGGATGTTGATTTTATGTATGCGTCAGAAATCGAGATCATCATCGATTCTGGGCCAGTTATTCGCATCCGGCATCCAAGGCCGTGAAGCATCGTGTAGCTCTCACCAGCTTCGCCCCCTCTCCACATCAATCCCCCAAACGTCCAGCACAAAATCTGGAACAACGCCAAAGCTGGCCCGACCATCTGCCCATTTGATTATCTCCGGCCTCTTGGCAACTTCCGTGCAGAGCCTACTTGGGTGCGGCATGATCCCAACCCTCCAAGATCAAGACGGTCCGAGTCCCAACAGGTCTGAATAGTCACGTCAGGATGCGTTCGTTCGTGAGTGTGTCCTTTGCAGGCCCGATAGAGAAGCCGGAAGTCGTGATCGTCCAGATCGAAGACGTTCCCACGTAGCTTAGCGGCAAATTCAGCGGCTCGTGGACCATGCTCAGGATCAGTCACTTCGTTCTGTCGCCTTGAGTCGTGGAGGACGGCAAAGAGTTGCACGACCTCAACGTTGGCTCCAATTTCTTCAGCCAATCGCAGGCCGTTTTCAAACACACGTGCCCAGTGGACAACGCCGTGGTCGCCATTGAGCGGCAGAGTGCAATCTTCGAGGATGGCATTGATGACAAGCGGGATGTTGAGTTCCATGGGGCTTCTTGACTCAGCCGATGTTCAACGACGAACACCTTCGATAACACTGACTTCCGTGCTGGTCGGCACAATTTGCACAAGATCGAATCCGGCCTTGTCATAAAGCTCATGGTACTCGTTCTCGGTACGTTCTTTTCCACCGGGGATGAGCATCATTGTGAGGTCGAGGAACTTGCCCATGAACTGATCGTTTCCGGGTGGGATGACACTCTCCACGAGCAGTAGCTTGTTGCCTGACAACATCACACCATGGCAGTTCTTCAGAATCGTGAGTGACTTCTGGTCGTCCCAATCGTGGATAATGTGGCGCATGATGTAAGCATCGGCTCCAGCGGGGACTGACTGAAAGAAGTCGCCATCCACTAACTGGCAACGGTTACTCAGTCCAGCTGCCTCGATGTTGGGGCGTGTTCGTTCAACAACATGTGGAAGATCAAAAAGAATGCCTTGCATGTTGGGATAACTCTGAAGGATTGACGAAATCTTTGATCCGTTGCCACCTCCGATATCGGCGATGACGTTGATCCCAGAGAAGTCGTAGGCGTCGATGATTGCGCCGGTTTCCCGACCGTGAATACCAGTCATGGCATCGTCGAAGATCCGTGCCTTTTCAGGCTGCTCCGCAAGGTGGTCGAAAATGGGCTTCCCGAACACTTTTTCGTAGGCATTGTCTCCTGTCTCAATTGTATCCGCAAGATTGCCCCATGCTCGATACTGGTCCTCTCCCATCATCAATGCCAGTGAACGCTGTGATCCTTGGACATCACTTCGAAGCGGTTCAGCAAGAGGTGTCAATGAGAATCGCTTGTGGTCGCCCTCGGCGAAGATGCCGACACTCGCCAAAGCTCTCAGCAGCCGGTAGAGCAAGTCAGGCTTTGTACCTGTGGCTGTTGCTAGTTCGTCAACCGACAATGAACCTTCGTTTAGTAAATCGGCAATACCGAACTTGGCAGCGGCGTAGATCGCTTGCGAAATCCAGTAACCTGTGATCATCTCGCCGAGTTGGGCCTGTGGTGGAATGCTGGTCATCGTTGATACTCTCTTTGTTTCTCTTGCTGGACGCTACTCTGGACAATCCATGGCAGGGATGATCGGCGGAATGTTCACTCACAGATTGTACTCAAAACCCAAGCAAAACGCCTACTTGCAAGCTGTGATCATTTGTAGAGACTTATCTTTGGTGCGGCGGGTAATGGTGTTGCATGTGTGATCCACTTTTCACGTGACTTATGTTATGCTCCTTGCACACATCAGTTGACCAGGCCCGTTTGGCTGATGTGAGAGCCTCCCTCGTCTGGCCCGTCGGGGTGAGGCTCGTTTTTCAGGATTGCCTCAAGTCATCTCGCTGACGAAAACCTGCCTACGACCAGTTCTCTTCATCACTCCGTAAGAGTGTGTTGCCCGGACCGCATTCACACCAGTTGAGCCAAATCTCCCCGCGAATTCCGCACGGTGACTTTCAGAGGCCACGCTCGCAGCCTTAAGATGCTGGTGAACACATAGACGACAATACAAATGTAGCCTGAATAGATCGAATCAACTTTCAGGCCTCACTCAACTTCCAGGAGGTTGCAGGATGTCCGATTCTGGGGTACGCCGCGAAAGCGACATTTCGTTCTGCCGCTCCAACTTCGAATCGCGACTGTCGTTCCAGTTCACGTCGACGGCTTGATAATTCATCCAGGTGATTTGCTACATGGTGATGGCAATGACGTCACAACCATCCCGCTTGAAATCGCCCTTGCCGTCCCTTACGCTTGCGACGAGTTTCTAAAAACCAAAGCAGGCGTGCTCGATCCACTACGTGAAGGGAATGCCGACCTTGCCAGATACACTCAGGCAAGCGTTGACATGCAGTAACGCCGCGGGGAACTCAAGAATGAAATACAGAACGGGCTGAAGAGCCAACATGATGTATGAAGTCGTCGGGTCTCGTCACTTAGATTCTGCTGAGCTATTGTGGTCCTCTCCTGCCCCCCTCATTTTCGAATGGATACAAGTCATGAAACAGAGATCGATTCATTGCCTACTTCTTGCAGCCATTTCTTTCGCGATTGCCCTCGGTCCTTTCACTGTCGCGTGTGCTGAGGATGCTTCCGAATTTCAACCTTTCACTTTCGTGCAGATGTGTGACACGCAATTGGGAATGGGCGGTTACCAACACGATGTCTTCGCATTCAAGCAAGCGGTTAAGCAAATCAACAAAATGAACCCAGACTTTGTTGTGATCTGCGGCGACTTGGTTCAGACTGCAAATGACACTTCCTACGCAGACTTCATGACGATCAAGAGTGGTTTTACCGTGGATTGCCATTGTGCACCGGGAAACCATGACGTCGGCAAGCCTTCTATGAAGTCTTTGGATTATTACCGCAACACGATGGGCAAGGACTACTTTTCTCTCGAACACAAAGGCCTGACATTTGTGTTCACGAACACGCAGTTGTGGAAAACAGATCTCAAAGGTGAATCAGAAAAACACGACGCCTGGGTGGCTCAGACGTTGAAGGATGCCAAGGCGAAACAGTCTCCAGTTCTGCTCGTGGGACACTTCCCATTATTCGTGAAAACTCTGGACGAAAAAGAGACGTATTACAATCTTCCTCTGGAGAAGCGGCATCAGTTGCTGAATCTGTATCAGCAAAGCGGAGTTCTTGCCGTGCTCGCAGGTCATACTCACACGACAATCATCAACGATTACAAAGGAATTCAATTAGTGAACGGAGAAGTGACCAGCAAGAACTTCGACAAAAGGCCGTTGGGATTTCGCTTGTGGACTGTTGAGTCACTTGAAACGGTGAAACACGAATTCGTTCCCTTGGAGATGTTCTCGGTCGAAAAATGATGCTTGAACGATTACTTCACTCCTGAGTACAGCAACAAATAGATAAGGTGACGAAATGAGTTCTCGACGGATTCTGTTCTTTCTTGCGGCCTTGCCTCTGCTTCTCTCTGAGGCTCGCTCAGACGAAATCGTGAAGCCGGAGCGAGTCCATCGCATCACTCTCGAAGAGTACGAAGCGACTTTGAAATACTGGCAGAAAAAACATGCGGCAATCCTGGAAGTGGAGCGTGTTGGAGTCTCGCTCGAAGGGATGAAACTTCATCTGCTGAAAGTCACCGACCCCAGCGTTGAAGTCGAAAACAAGCAAGTTTGCCTGATCACATCGCTCCACGGTGGTCCGGAACGTTCGGGCACGACGACGATTCTGCACTTCATCGAATGGTTGCTGGGCGATTCAGAAGAGGCTCAAGAGACTCGCCGTAAACAGGTTGTCTTGATCATGCCGATCAATAACCCGCTTGCGTTCTTCAAAACAGATCGTTTTATGAACTCATCAAGTATTGACCCGTACACCGGTGGTGGCGCTCAGAACTGGGATCTAAAGAGCCTTGTCTACAAACAGGCCGAGAAGGCTCCGGAAGTGATGGCGGTGCTTGAAGTCATTGATCGCTGGCGACCGGAGGTTCATGTCGATGTACATGGCACAGGATTGCAGGAATATGCGCCGGACCAGCTTGGCGACCGAACACGATACCAAGGCCAGATCATGTTCGAAGTGACAGG
>DAOUPA010000322.1 GCA_030626405.1 Planctomicrobium sp. | reverse complement strand
TCGCCGCTGCACGTACTGAAGAATGGAGAACGGGAACAACCACTTCAGGCAGTCACGCCAGCTTCCCTCTCAATGATCCCCAAGTTAGAACGTCTCTTTGATTCCCCACCTGAAGATTCGAAGACGTCACACCGCCGACTGCAACTCGCCGAGTGGATTGCGAATCCGGAGAATCCGTTGACGGCTCGCGTGTTTGTGAACCGGCTATGGCTGCATCACTTTGGAAAAGGAATTGTTCGCACGCCAAACAATTTCGGTTTTCTGGCTGATCCCCCTACGCATCCAGGGTTACTCGATTGGCTCGCTTCAGAATTAGTGAGCGGAGAATGGAAGATCAAACGGATGCACAAGTTGATCCTGACATCCAGGACTTGGCAACAGTCTTCGCAGCACCATCAATTCTCTGATTACCATGAACGCGACTCCGGAAACCGATTATGGTGGCGGGCAGAGCGCAGACGTTTAGACGCAGAAGCACTGCGAGATTCAATGCTCGCAACGACCGGAGAGCTGGACCGCCGCGTAGGAGGACCGGGATTCCGACCGACAATCAGTACCGCAGCCCTTGAGGGACTCTCCATGAAATCAGCTGCGTGGACCGCCTCTTCACCTCAAGAACAAGCTCGCCGTAGCTTGTATCTCTTTTCGAAGCGAGGACTGCTCCCTCCCATGATGACCACTTTCAATTTTGTGGACGCCACCCAATCTTGCGGTCAACGTGATATCACTACGGTTCCCACACAGTCCTTGGTTCTGATGAACAACCCATTCGTTCATGCTCGCAGCTCAGCGCTTGCACGAAACATCCAGGCAAAGACAGACATTCCTCAACAACAAGTTCGAGAGTTGTGGTCAGCAGTCTATGGAAGGCACCCCTCCGATCTGGAAATGCAGTTGGCGGCGCAACATTTCTCAGCACAATCGAAGCGGTTTGAACAAGTTCACTCAAAACAGATCGTCAAGGCGAAGCAGCAACTCAAGAAGTGGCTCGTTCTTCACCTGCGAGCGGATCAAGGGATCACGCTCGATTCCGCAGGTCACATTTCACATTGGAAAGACCTGTCGGGACACAATCATCATGCCACGCAGTCGGAACCGGGGCGGCAACCACATCTCAACAAAACTGGCTTCACCCCAAATGCATCTGTTTCATTCGATGGCAAGGGGCGATTCCTGCATCTTCAAGGACATCTTCTGGAAGAGCAGGAATGTACGATCATTGCAGTTGTCACTGATCGCGGCCTCGCTGGGCACCGGACATTGATTTCCAACTGGAACGGTGGAGTTGGTAATTCGGGGACATCGTTATTTTTGGGAATGACCGCCGAATCCACAGTTCGATTCAGCGATGCATTTGCGAATGCTGGACAGACAGAAGATCGTCGCAAACCGTTCGTCCTCACAGCAGTCAACGGAGTGGGACGGACTCATGTCTTTCAGAATGGTCGCGAACTCTCTTCACGGACAAGTTTGCTTCCAGCACGGAATCTCTCAACAGACTGGGTAATTGGTCAACAAGGCAACATCAATGGCGAATTCTGGAACGGTGAAGTGGCCGAACTTCGTGTTTTTAAGAGAGCACTTTCAGAGGACGATCGGGCAGCGGTCGAAGAAGAACTTCTGCAACGATACGGCATCCCAACTGTCGCGCGCACAACAACTCTTCAGCATACGCCAGAGGCACTCGCACTCGCTTCACTGGCTCATGTTCTCTTAAATTCCAACGAATTCCTCTACGTGGATTGATACTTTCAAAAACTGAGAACCATCATGTCGAATCAATCATCGTTTCCCTGCGGTCAATCTCGCCGTGAGTTTGCTTGGGAGATGGGCGCAGGCTTCTCTGGCGTCGCACTGGCAAGCCTACTCGCAAATTCGGGATTCTTCGCGCAAGCCGTAGCTGCCGAGCAATCGCTGGACTCAAAGATCCCAGACCAGAACCTCAAGCCGCGAGCGAAGTCCTGTATCTTCCTGATGATGAATGGTGCGCCCTCGCAAGTCGATACATTCGATTACAAGCCGGAACTCGAAAAGTACGCCGGAAAGCAGCTACCTGCGGATAAAAAGTTTATCAACTCAGGCGGTCGAAAGATGGGATTCTTAACACCGGCCTGGAGACCGTTTCGCCCTGGAGGTGAATCGGGATTGCTGGTCTCTGATTACTTCCCCCGCGTCCGTGAGCACGCAGACAAACTCTGCGTGCTGAATTCATGCCATACCGACAGCCACGCACATGGCTCGGCACTTGTCGCAATGAATACTGGAAAGACTCTCATCGGGCGCCCGTCACTCGGGTCATGGTGCGTCTACGGTTTGGGGTCCGAGAATGAAAACTTGCCAGGGTACGTTGTCATTCTAGACAAACGCGGAGGCCCAATCGGCGGGCAACCCAACTGGTCAAGTGGCTTCATGCCCGCCACTTACGCCGGCACACTCTTCCGACCGGTTGGTGATCCCATTCTAGACCTGAAAGGTCCTGCTCATGTAACGCAATCTGTGCAGCGCGAACAACTCGACCTACTGGCTCAACTCAATCAGCGGCATCTTGATGCTCGACCGGGTGGGCAGGAGTTGGCCGACCGAATTCACAGTTACGAACTTGCATTCCGAATGCAAAGTGCAACACCGGAAGCGGTTGACTTGTCGCAGGAAACTGAGAAGACACTCGACATGTACGGCGTCGGAAATCAACCGACGAATGAGTACGGGCGAAACTGTCTGATTGCTCGTCGTTTGGTGGAACGCGGAGTTCGCTTCATTCAACTCTATTCCGGTGGCGGGCATCTTGAAGAAACCTGGGATGCTCACGAGAGCATTGAGAAGAATCACGGTCGGCATGCAGCCGAAGTTGACCAACCGATCGCTGCGCTGTTGACCGACCTCGAGCAACGCGGCCTGCTTGAAGACACACTGGTTGTCTGGGGAGGAGAATTTGGTCGAATGCCATTCAGCGAAGGCAAAGATGCTCCCGGACGGAACCACAATCCGTATGGCTTCAGCATGTGGATGGCCGGAGGTGGAATTAAAGGTGGGACCACGTATGGAGAAACCGATGAATTCGGCTTTGAAGCCGTCAAAAACAAGGTTCATCTTCATGACTTGCATGCAACTCTTCTGCATGCCATGGGGCTGGATCATGAGTTGTTGAATTGGTTCCACCAAGGCCGAAAAGAAACTCTGACCGATGTCGGGGGACAAGTCATTCACGATGTTTTCGCCTGAAACCTTGCCCCACAACCATCTACTCTAAATCTTCCACAAAAGGGATTTGATGAATCGTTCGGTTTCCATGCACCCGAAGTTGCTCAGTCAAATGAATGAACGCGCTGTTCTGCGCGTGTTGCAGGCTCACGGTCCGAGTTCTCGCGCTGAAGTAACACGGTTGGCAGGCGTCACTCGCCCCACGATTTCCAAGGCCGTCTCGTCGTTGCTGAAATCAGGATTGCTTGAAGAGTTCGATGCGCCAGAAAACTCTCGCGGACGTCCCGCGAAGAAGTTGCGTCTGGGTGGAGAAACGTCACAGATCGTTGGACTGGTCATCGACTCTCCTACCTGTCGCCTGATCACTTCCGGACTTGATGGCTCAATGCGGTCCACAACGCAGCGCGAGTTCGAAACGCCCGACACTTACGAAGAACTCCTCTCAACCATCATTAATGAAATCTCGAATTTGAGTTCCAATACCCACATGAGAACGCTGGGAGTCGGTGTCAGTTTGCCGGGCTTGTTCGATTACCGCGAAGGGCGTTCGATTCTTTCCCCAAACGTGCCAGCCCTCAACGATCACTGTCTGGCAAAAGATCTCTCAAGCGAACTGAATCTGGAGTGTACTGTACTTCAAGAATCGGATGCGCTCTGTCTGGCCGAACGTCATTTTGGTCTGGCTACTGATCTGGATGACTTTGCAATGCTCGATACGAGCACAGGAATCGGACTGGGCGTTCTGATCGGAGGTCGACTGCTCAAAGGAAGCTGTGGACTCGCAGGCGAAATTGGTCATCTGCCGATGGTGCCTGACGGTATTAAATGTGGTTGCGGTCGGTCAGGCTGCCTGGAAACAGTCGCCAGTGACACTGCTCTGACTCGACTTGTCTCTCAACGGATCGGCCGCAATCTCGATGTCAATCAAGTTGTCAAGCGTGTGCAGACTAACGAACTCACAGTCACCACCGAATTGGATCAAGTTTCCCGACAACTTGTGTTTGCTCTGGTCACGACAGTTAATCTGTTCAATCCACAAACATTGTTCGTTCACAGCCGTATGTTTGATCTCGACGAATCCCTGCTCGACCGGCTGATCGAACAAACTGCAGCGATGTCACTGGATCCTTCCTTTCGTCACTGCCAGATCAGGCGAGCGCGGGGCAGCAAACTCGAAGGAGCAATCGCCGGAATTATCGAACACTTGACGAATTCCCGTGTCTCGACGGCTTAATTTGGTAACTCGTGAATAACTCTCCAGATGGTCTTAACGAGACCACCAAGTATTGCCCCACGAGGGTAAAACTTTCTCAGTTTGTATCGTCGCCAAACTCAGTCACTACAAAAAAAGAGGCCACGACCCACCAAAACTGTAATGTCCAACTGTAGTACTAGTGAGGAGCATGTTCATCACGTCTGGCATTCGCAGGAGACTCATTGTTTACTACAATTGTAATAGTAGAGGCCGGCGTGGTTCGATTATCGTTGTGATCTGTCAACACGAACATTTTGCCGAATACCGCTTCTTGTGATTGGCCTGCTACATGTTGAACGTCACGTGAAATTGGTGGTTTCTCTATGAAACCAGGCTAGAGTTGCCGCGCAGATCTCATATCTAAAAAACGGTTGACACCACAGTGGAAATTTGTGACGATCCGGCTTCTTAAGTCCTATAACTATCGTTTTAGCTTCCCGGTCAACCACAAGAGGAAGATTGTCATGCCCAACCGTCTCACTCGGTATGAACTCGAGTTGATGAATGTCCTCTGGGACATGGGCGAGGGTACCGTGCAGAATGTTTGTGATGCACTGGATCGTGATCTCGCATACACAACCGTAATGACGACGCTCAACCTCTTGCAGTCAAAGAAGAGTGTGCTGGAGCGTGTCAAAAAAGGCCGCGCGTATGTCTACCGCCCTGCGGTATCTCGTGAGTATATGTCAAAAACCGTACTCGACGACTTGACTCCGGTTCTGTTTCAAAAAGCACTTCCATCATTGGTACTGGGAATGCTCTCGCGTGAGAAACTGGAAGAGGAGGACATCAACGCCTTGAAAGCAGCCCTGGAGAAAGTTGAACGCAAACAGGCCGAGCACAAGAAAACAAAACGGAATCACCCACAATGAGTCCCGCAACTTTTTTGGAAACGGTTGTTTCACTCTCACTCCAAATTGCTGTTCTCATTATTGTGACGGCTTTACTGGTTCGTTCTACGTGCGACGAACGTGTTGGCGACCGTCTGTGGAGAGCGTTGCATCTGTTAATTCTGCTTCTCACGATCTCTGATTTTGCCCTTCCCCGTCTGCGATTGTTTCCGCATTCTTTTCTGACGGATCATATGAATTTTCAAACCGTTGTTGTTGTGGAAAATCAACTGGGCCAAAGTTTACTAACAATTTGGTTCGTCGGTTTTTTCATCGGACTGATGGCATTGCTCGCAGGAGCGATTCAGTTACGCCGACTGTTGCATTCCGCCAGTCGAATTTCCCCTGAAGCACTCATGGCTCGCTTGCCGGGTCTCGTCTCAAGTCTTCCAGATGATAGAAAGATTCAGTGGATGCGTAGCGAGTTCACCAGGAGTCCTTTCTGCTGGCAAATTCACCAACCGATTGTCGTTTTACCAACTTACGTTCTCGATTTCGAAGATGACGAATTACAGGCCATCCTGGAACATGAGACCGCACACTTGATTGCTGGTCATCCGCTGCATTTGTTTCTGCAACGAATGGTGGAAGTATTGTTCTGGTTTCACCCACTGGTCTGGTGGGCCTCCTGGCAAGCTTCAAGCTGGAGAGAATACGTCAGTGATCGAGCCGCTTCTCAAACCGCAGAACGAGCAGCAGCGTGCCTGAGGAGTTTACTGAAACTGGCTGGGCACGGAACCAAATCCACAGAAACCTTTCCAGCAGGATTGGCGTTTGGTTCCAAACGACGACTCACTCAACGCCGAGCAGTCAAACTCGCAAACTACGACAAACCGCGAACTCAAACCTGGATGATGCAGTACTTGCCTCAGGCACTGATTGTCGCCGCTCTGGTGATTAGCTCGTTGCAATTGCCGTTGGACGTGACTGCCTCCGAGCGCTCCGTCTGGTCTCCCTGGCCAACGTGGTCAGCAGTGGCACTCCACGCTATCGGAATTCCCGTCCGAGATTACGAAATCGACAGCCATCGGACAGAAGACCACAACCACGGCGGTCAATTTCTGTAACTCAGACCTTCTTCGAAGACACGGACGGACCTGTCAAGTCTTTAGAATTCCCACTGCGGTCTAACGTTGCTTTCGAAACCGTTGCGGTTCTTCATCGACGATCGAGTGCTTTGTTTCGATGGGAAAGTAGTAAATCGTTCGGTTGAGCGATTTGGAATGCAGCATTCTTGAAGGTGTCGTCAATCGACTTTCTGGCTCCAGCCAGATGGTCAAGCGGACTAACATCCTGTTGATGACCGAAGTGAAAGTTGTCACTCCAGTTGGCTCGAAAGGAAATTCAACCATGTGGATCAATTTGTAGCAAACCTAATCAGGCAACCGTGGACATGGCATTTTTCTTCCCGCCTGATGCAGTGTCACTTTGAGGCTCTTGCCGGTCTTCGGGAGTTCGAATTTTAATGTCGCATCAACAAGTTGGTACTTCCATTCAGTTTCACTCTTTGGGATGACAGCCAGAAATTGCTGACCTGCCAGTTGTGCCATCATACGACCGTTCTTGACCTGAATTGTCATGACTGCTCCAGGCGCGAGTTGGTACTTACCTTCGAGTCTCTTGGCGATTTTTGGGTCAACTTTGAATTCCTTTTCGAATGTTCTCGGCTGAACATTCATCCCCACAATAGTCTGGAAGATCTGCTCAGCCAGTTGGTCCACGCCCGAACCTGCCGTGTTACATAGCAAAACCGTAGCACTTTTCATCGGTCGGTTGACAAGAAGCATGGACTGATAGCCACCTGTTTGCCCATTGTGCCATCGTGTCGTTCGATCTCTTGCAATCATCCAGCCCAACCCCATCGCCAGGTTCCCATCTTGAGACGGCTTATGTTGCTTCCAGGCAAGATCAATCGTCTTTCCGAGTCGTCCACTCGGGGGATTTAATGATGCTTTTGCGAACAAAAGCATGTCGTCAATATTGCTACGAATTGCTCCACAACCAGCAAGTGAATCAAAATTCCACGACTTGTCAGGAAGCATGGCCGCGTTGTGCGGAGGTGCAAACCGTTTGAGCTGTTCTGTGGAAAGAGTGATTCCCGTATCCGGGAGCAGAAGAGGACCAGTCAGCTTTTGCTTCAGCAATTTCTCGTAACTCACTCCAGTCTGACGAGACAGCAGGTCACCCAAAAGCCCTACTCCAAGATTCGAGTATTCATATCCCTCTCCAGCTTTACGGGCAGGCTTGGCTTTCAGCAAGTAGTTGTTGAGCATCTCACGATCATAATCCGCAAACGGGTTCGTCGAATCGGCAGGCTTGATATTGGTCGGCATCACAGGGAGACCAGAGATGTGAAGCGACAGCTGCTGAAACGTGATGTTGTCACCGACTTTTGAATTCTTCCCACCGAGTTCTTTCATGACGGTGCTGATCGGATCGTCCAGTTTCAGTTTTCCTGAATTCACAGTATCTGCCAGCAGAAGAGACGTGAACACTTTCGAAATCGATCCGATTTCGTAGATCGTCTTGTTATTTGGAGCGAGACTCCCTTTACCGTCCAAGGCACCATAATGCTGCGTCCAGATTTCACCGTTGATAATGACACCAACAGAAACAGCATTCACCTTATTGTTCGACAGATATGGCTTCACAAGAGCCGCGATTTTCTTTTCGTGTTTG
>DAOUPA010000249.1 GCA_030626405.1 Planctomicrobium sp. | reverse complement strand
CTTCGTGAATGTGTCGAAGGAGCCAAGTCGTGTTTCAAGCAGTGTACCGTTGAAATCGTGGTTGCACTGTCGAAATCGGATTGGAGGCCAGCTTGATCTACAAGCCGCTCTGCGATTTGATTAAAAAAGACGGTGGATTTAAAGGGACTTCAAAAGAGCTTTTGAGCAAGCTTTCAGAGTCTCTACTTTCAGATCCCGACAAATCCAAAGCGGAGACTTGGCCCAAAACGCCAAGTCAGATATCGAGTCTGCTACGAGAGTTGGCTCCCAATATGCGAGCAGTTGGATTCGAGATCGATGATTATCAAACGACTGGAAACAATTCTCGCAAGATGTGGGAAATCCATCGTCAAACTTGATTTGTGAATCCGCATGTTTTTGATGCGTATTTGCAACAAAAGACGGGCGGAAATAACTTTTCAATGGGGAGTGATTTTCGTCCCGGTTTTTGCGTTGGTGCGTCGACCGCGTCGCTGTATTACACCCACTTTTAAAATTTCCACGCCTACTCTTCTCTTTTTACTTCAAAGGTTGTAAGAGGCAGACGCACGCGACGCAGCGACGCGCTTTCAGCTTCCGCAGAGTCGACATTTTACTTTTCAAAAAACATGCAAGGATTTGGTTTACGCAACATTCAAAACCGGGCTCCGTCTGTTGCGTATTTGCAATAAAAATTGAGGCGAGTATAGACCGATACGAATATTCAATATTGAAAGTATTTGACGTGGCTCACAAAACTATCAGCAACCAGCTGAAAGATAAAATTGTTTTCGAATCTGGCTTAATTGGACAAAACGAATTTGCTCGAAGAGTGGGCATTGAACCGAGTCGACTTTCTCGATTTCTCAATGAGAAAATCAAACTCCATCACGAAGAAATCGACAAGCTCTGTTCGTACTTCAAATTGGAACTTCGACCAATACAAAAATAGTTCACAAATTGAACTTGCGCATTTTGCTTTTGCACTGATAATTAAATTCAAATCCGGAAGTTCATCGTCACTGCATCTGCCTGACGATTCTCAAAACCTTGAGGTCCAGAAATGGGAAGTGTTTTCAAACCCACCTATACAAAGAAAGACTCACTGACAGGTGAGACGGTTACTCACAAGCTGAAAAAATGGTACGTCAAATACCGAGACGCCGAAGGAGTTGTCCGTAAGGTCGCAGGCTTCACTGACAAATCAGCAACACAGCAATTACTTGCCAAGCTGGAACGTGAGGCAGAGTTAGAAAAGCTTGGGATCACCGATCCGTTTCAAAAACATCGCAAGCGTCCTCTGGTCGAGCACTTGAATGAATTCGAACAGAACCTCAACGATGGCAAGCGATCAGCGGACTATGTTTCGTTGACGATAATGAGAATTCGAAGTCTTGTTCAATCGTGTGACTTCACTTTCATTGACGACATTTCAGCCAGTCGAGTTGAAACATTCTTGAGCAACCTTCGGAAGGATGGACGAAGCATACAGACCAGCAATCACTACCTCAAAGCGATCAAGCAGTTTTGTCGATGGTTGGTGACAGATAGTAGAACTCGCGACAGTCGTATTGCACATGTCAAGACTCTGAACGTCAAGGTTGATCGTCGGCATGATCGACGGTCGCTGTCCGCTGAGGAGTTCTCAGCCTTGATTGAGTCCGCTTTGAACGGACCAATGGTTCAAGGCATTCCCGGACCAGAGAGAGCGATGCTGTACGTTCTCGCGGCTTGGACTGGCTTTCGGCGGAACGAACTCGCTTCGCTCACATTGCTGTCGACTTTGAGGCACAGACAATTCAAGTCGATGCTGCATACAGCAAGCATCGAGTGACCGATACGATTCCGCTTCATCCTGTCGTGATTCAACGTCTTCGTGAATGGATCGATGAGAAAGGCGACGTCAACTCAAAGGAACCACTCTTCGCCCTTCGTGCCCCAGGTGGCAGGCTTCGTAAAACATCGAAGATGATGCGACTCGATTTAGAACGTGCTGGAATCGCTTACCAGAGCGAAGACGGGCTGTTCGCAGACTTCCACAGTAACCGACACACGTTCATTTCAAACTTGAGCAAGGCCCGTATTTCTCCCAAGATGGCTCAGACGTTGGCTCGTCACAGCGACATGAATTTGACGATGAACGTCTACACTCACATCGGACTGAGTGATCAATCAGAAGCTGTTGAGACTCTTCCAGCACCCCCGAACTTCGATGCGGCAAGTTTGTACGCTGGAGAACGAGCATGTACCCCAGCATGTACCTACTACTGTCGTGACATGCCATTCTGAGTCACAACTTGGCAATGAGCGAACGCAACAGCATCAACGGCTCGAACTCGACGAGAGCAACGAATATGGCGTCGTTGACGCGGTATGTCGCACAAAGGAGTCTGTCGACACAACCGAAGAAATCCATAGCGGACAGGTCAGGCAACAGTCTACGGAACCGGGGGCTACACATGGCAAGGGCTCAGAGAAGGGGATAGGACAGGGCTGTCAGAGTTGAATGCCAGTCGGCAGTACGAAGATGTCGTCGATCTCCATCCCATTTTTACCACCATTCTGCATCCAGAGTAATTTACGTTTTGCCGCATTGAATGCAGGACGGACAAGGGTTTGAGACCAGTGCTGGTCGTCGAGCGTAATCGTGACGACATCCGCTTTGAAAACGAGTTTCACCTCATGCCAGTCGTTGGTGCCGAGATCGAGGGTTTTGAGTGGGAGAAACTCGTTCAGGCGGAAAGCCTTACTGACTGGATCAGCGGGACGGTCTTTTTTCTGCCGCATTGGGTGATTGGGATCAAGTGAATGCGAATCGACCTGGAGTTTCACACCATTGCGCAGCAGTTTCACTCGCAACATGTGGTCCACGCTGCCGAAACCATCGTCACCATCAACGAAAAACCAGAGCGACCCACCTTCTGAGAGATGCCGGTAACGGAACGAGATCGTCAGATCCTTTCCCTGCACAGGAAGATAGACCATTGGCGGATACTTTCCACCACTGGCACCTCGCGTCCACAGAACTCCATCGCGTACTTTGGTGTTCTTGTTGGGGATAGGCGTCGTGAAGCGTTTAGCATCAAAAGGAGAATCAAAAGTCTCTCGAATCACGACTGATTGAGATTTGGAGTTAAGAATGGATTTGAGCTCTGCTTGCATTCGCTGGACGCGATCGGGATTTTCTGCAAATCGATTGTGCTGCTCAGCAAGATCTTCTCGCAGGTTATAGAGTTCCCCAGATTTTTTCTGACTCTGCTTTCCTCGACCGCGAGGAAGAATGAGTTTCCAATCGCCATCGCGCAGTGTTTGCCTGTCATGCACAATCGGTGCTCGCCTCTCAGGAGCTTTTTCTGAATTCATTAAGTAAGGCAGGAAGCTCACGCTGTCTTCCGCCATACCCTCTGGAATTTTGTGAAGACCGACCAATTCTGCGAGGGTTGCGAAGACATCAGAAAACACGATGGTTTGCTCCGAGACTGAATCAGGAGCAATCTTAGCCGGCCAATGTGCGATCATCGGCATTCGATGACCGCCTTCCCAGGAACTGAACTTCATCCCGCGAAGTCCTCCGACCGCATCGTGACCGAATTTATTTGTGTTCTCGTCATACCAGACAGGTCCGTTGTCGCTGGAGAAGAAGACAAGCGTGTCTTGCGACATGCCTGCTGCCTTCAACGATTCCAGCACTTGTCCTACGACCGCATCCACCTGCATGACGAAGTCGCCATACATCCCTGCACCACTCTTGCCTCGAAACTCATTCGAGGGCAGCCACGGTGTGTGCGGAGACGGCAGCGCCAAATACAGAAACAGCGGATTCGCATTCTTCTCCCCGCCGTGACTGCGAATGACATCGACCGCCTCCCTGGAAAATCGCGGTGTCACCTCCGAGTGTTTGAAATCGGGAGCGATCTGGCCTTCTCGCCAGAACGCGCCTTGTATTTGGTTCCATCCTTCCTCACTTCCGAGGCTGGTGCTCGCCTTCACTGTTTCCGTTGGCGGCATGAGCGGTGAACGATCGCGTATGTAGAAATACGGCGGGATATCGAGTGAGGCATGCATTCCAAAGAACGAATCAAAGCCGCAATCCACTGGTCCACCGAGCAGTGGTTTTGAGTAGTCGAAGCCGTTATTCGATTTCCCCGCAGAAAGTTCAAAACCCTGATGCCACTTGCCAACCATGGCAGTCTTGTAGCCTTGCCCTTTGAGCAGGGACGCGATGGTCATTCGGCCTTTGTTGATGATCGGACCATTACGTACTTGAAGTTTGTTACGAACGGCGAAACGTCCAGTGAGCAGCGCGTAACGCGACGGAACACAGACCGCTGCTCCAGAATGGGCATCGGTAAATCGCATGCCTCCTGCTGCGAGGCGATCCAGGTGCGGCGTTGCGATCTTCGACTCTGAGTTGAAACAGGCAACATCGCCATACCCCATGTCGTCGGCCAGGATAATAACGATGTTCGGTTTGCTTTCAGTTTTCTTTGCTTCGCTGCCATTCTCTGCTGCAAGGAGCAGGGAGCTGAGAGCGGAGAAGATCACAATCGCGATAAGGCGGTGTTTCATGGGGATTCTTGTGTCTGTTTTTTTGCTGAGCAATATCAGGCTAAGTGTTGGTGCCGCATTCAATCATTCTCTGTCGGTGGAAAGCGTTTGCGGCTGTCGCTATCGACGGGTTTTCCCGTCCTCATATTCCACCATTCGTCGGCACGTTTCGGATCGTAATTTGGATTAGGAATGGGCATGCGTGCGATTGTCTCTCGTCGCCACGCGTTTAATTTTTTCTTTAAGTCAGCGGTTCGACCTTTCATCTCGCTCGCAAGATTGTTGGTTTCACCAATGTCCTGGCTCAAGTGATACAACTCGACATCGCCCGTGCCGTCGAGATATTCGATCAGTTTCCAGTCTCGTTCTCGGATGCTGCTGGCCGGGCGATCGTGGTGGAAGTGCGGGTAGTGCCAAAACAGCGTCTCGCGGGCCAGCTTTGCTGTCGGTTCGATAAGCAATGGCTTCAAACTGAGTCCGTCAATCGTCTGGTTCTGTGGCAGTGACCCATCGGCCAGATCGACGAATGTCGGGTAGAAGTCATAGCTGATCGTCGGCTCAGAGCAAATCGTTCCAGGTTTAACGAGCGGTGGGTACTTCACGATCAATGGAACACGCACGCCGCCTTCGTGAAGAGATCCTTTCTCTCCTTTGAGCGGTGCGAGACTAGCGACATTGTCATCAGCGTGTTCGCGATAGTCGTAGCGTCGATAGAGTCCGCCGTTGTCCGAAGTGAAAACGATCATGGTTTTCTCAGTCAGTCCTTCGCTGGCAACCGTATCAACAATTCGTCCAACCATGTCGTCGCAATGTTCAATCATCGCAGCATAGACGGGGTGGGGCAGTTCCAGATTCTGCTCGGTGGCTTTTTTTCGATACTTCTCGACTTTCTCCGACATCGCGCCAAGTGGAATATGAACGGCAAACGGTGACAGCATCAGAAAGAACGGTTTCTCTTTGTTGTCACGGATGAAATTGACGCTGAGGTCGGCTTCAAAATCCGTTCGGTATTGATTGGGCTTCGGCTGCAAATCAGCCCTTCCCTGCACTCTGTATCTTCCAGGAAGATGAGGCCCGCCGATGACGGCTGAGAAATCGTAACCCTGTTGGTCCGGTTGAAACTGTGGACCGTTTCCAAGGTGCCACTTTCCAATGTAACCAGTCGAATAGCCAGCCGACTTCATCGCTTCACCGACCGTGACTGTATCGAGTGGCAGAGCCATTGTTGTCAACGGAGTGAGGACTCGTTCAAAGGGACGCCAGTGACCGGGAATGTGCGCGGTAATTCCGATTCGAGCCTGATTCTGACCCGACTGAACCGCACACCGAGTTGGCGAACAGACAGCTCCGGCGGCATAGAAGTCCGTAAATCGTACTCCTTCTGCCGCAAGCTGATCGATGTTGCGTGTCTCCACAAAATCGTTGCCGTAACAACCGACATCCTTCCACCCCAGGTCATCAATAAAGATGAGTATGATATTAGGGACACTCTTCTTGGCGGGTATATCAGCGTAAATACAGCTGTTTAATGACAGAACCACCGTAGTGGTGGTAAGGATGAGTGTAGCAATACTGTGTCGTAAACTACTCGTTAATTCTCGATGGGGAACGAAAAAGGCATCAAAACGCGAATGAAGCATTGGCAGTCTCTTCTTGGTCAGAGAATCGCAGTCAGCGAACCGTGTTTGTCAAAGCGGGTCCAGTATCGAATGCCGTTGGTGGCAGGTCAATGTTCGGAGGTCAATTGATTGCAACGAAGGAGCAGGTGTACGGGATAGAGGGGGAAGAAACGACGTCGTTCGCATGGATCTGCGTGGCACTGGCTCTTATGGCACGGAATTTTGTTTGCCTCGTTTGGATCAGACGCTTACCGCATTACTCTCCGACCTTAAGGTGGGCAATCGAGATGATCTCCTTGATGGCAGAACCAAGTGGCGTTCCGGTATCGACCAGGAGTTGACGTTCCTGATCAGTCAAAGAAACTCTCTTTGGTAGCTTATCGCGAAGAATGCGGTTTTCCTCTTTAAGATACTGGATGATCGTGGCCAATTCATTTCCAGCGGCTGTTGCGATGAGTTCGAGGAGTGGGTGGTGCCGTTTTTTCATTTCGATAAAATCCGCATAGAAGTGATAGATTTAGGATGGCATAGTTTCTGTCCACCGCCTGGAACCGGTGGAACCCAGGAAACATGAGATCTGAAGAAATTCAGCAATTGTCAGAAGCCGTCACCCTTTCAAATCCCAGAAGTCGAATCAGCGAAGAGATACTGATTGAGAAAGTTTGGGGAATGGACTCCGAATGCACCTGATGAATAATGCGCGCTGCTTGAGATTGGAAGATCTATTGCCGAAGAGAAAAAACGACCTCCCCCCAATCTCTGTTGAACAGACCTGTTAAAATCAACGGGTCCGTTCAACTGAAACGGGGAGAGGCTCAGCCCGCATGCTCTCTATCGACGGGACGTCCCATTGACGTGCTCCCATCAGTAGATCGCCTACGTTGTCTTCTTCAATCATTGATTGAACATGAGAAATTTCCCTGAACATCTTGTTATCACCATTCGATTCATTTTCTGTTTAGGTCGAATCCTTTTTTTGTTCCCCTGACTGGCCGTCTCGGTTGTTTTCGACGGTCTGTCTGCCTTGAAAGGAAACGTTTGCTAAATCGTTCGGTCGCGCCTGGGATTTCGTCTCATTTCGAACTGCAAGCAATAAGGTGACGCATTTGTCATCAACCGCAGCTGCCAGAGTTTTTCCGTCTGGTGAAAACTGCAGGCAGCGGACTTGTTGTTTACCGACTTTCGTATCAAACAGAAACTGACCGGTCTCAACGTGCGAAAAGGCAACCGTTCCTTTTTCACCCCCGCTTGCGATCGTGCGTCCGTCAGGAGAAAATACAACCGACTCGATGTCGTCTCGGTGCGCGGAAATGACGTGCTTCACTTTTCCCGTGGCCACGTCCCAAATTCGAATCGTACGGTCATCGCTACCCGTGGCGAGCAGGTGGCCATTTGGAGAAAATGCGACACAGCTGGCCGAGTTCTGATGTCCCTGCAAGATGAACAAACGTTTCCGAGAGACGAGTTCATAGAGCAACACATCGTTTTCCGTCGAACATGCCAACAGTTGCCCGTTGGGTGAGAATGCCAAGTCATAACAATGGGGCCTCTGCATGTCGAAAATAGCAATTTGGCTTCTCGTATCGGTGTCCCATAACTTGGCAGTACCATCCCAACTTGCAGAAGCAAAAAGTCGACCATCGGGAGAAAACGCAATCTTATCAACACTTTCTTTATGCCCCGTGAGAGTCTTTTCGAGATGCCCTGTTTTAACATTCCAGAAGCGAATGATCCCTTTATCGTGACCGGTGATGCAGCTTTTATTGTCAAGAGAAACTGCCACGCAGAACGCTAATTCGTTAAACTTTTCGCGAAAAGATCGTAGTTCGTCGGTCTTGCTATTCCAGGCATGTACGTTGTTGTCTCCAGCGAGGATGAGCTCACTTCCTTGCATATCAAAAGCAAGAGATTTTGTGTTAACCGTTCCCAGTATTTCTCGCCTTATTGGATCGCGTTCCTGCCATGAACGCACCTTGCCGTCTTTACTGGCTGATAAAAGCAAGGTCCCATCAGGTGAAAAAGCCAGCGACCAGATGCGAGAGGAATGCCCACGAAAATATGAAGGCCATTTTTCCGTAATGTTTAAATTGTTGTCAACCTCGTCCAAGTACGAATGGAGAGGCCAGGTACGAATCACGCCCGCAATATCGCTCGATGCCAGCATCCCCCCACTCGGGTGAAATGCCACGGCTTGAATATCGTCTTCATGCCCGGCAAAGGTCGCGAGCTGGTCGCCGGTCTGCGCATCACACAGTCGAATAATGTCACGATTGGTACCAACAGCCACGAATCGTCCGTCCGGAGAAAAACTGATACAACAAGCACTACACCGAGCACCTTCATGTTTACCAAGATTGAGCTCGCAGAGGCGTTTGTGAGTTTGCGTGTCCCACACGAACACGAACCCGTCTGGGTCGCCCGACGCACACAAACGACCATCTGGCGAACGATCCATCGCTGCTCGTTCGACGGTTCTTGCGTAGTCTTTGAGTTCGCCGAGAGACTCGCCCGTTGTGGAATCCCAGAGCCGTACTGAAGTATCTTCCCCGCAAGACGCCAACACATTATTTTCCATCACAAAGAAGACCCGAAAGCCGTGGCCTGGGTGTGCCTGGAAGCTGCGGATTTGTTTTCGTTCAGCAAGGTCCCACAAGCGGATCACACCATCGTCACCGATGGATGCCAACTGATGTCCATCCGATGAAAAGTCGATCCCACGTAATAATCCTTCATGCCCACGTAAATCCGCCAACTTTTCGAAACTCTGACCATCCCGGATGCAGACGGTTCCATCATACTGGCCTGTAACGAGGTATTTCCCATCCGGTGAATAGCGGACGACAGTATTCCCTCCCGTGTCTGTTGCAATGTTGTGGAATTTAGCGGACCCAAATTGTCGAAGGTACCACCACTCGAAGCCGCGGTGATCGTTTTTTTCGACAGCCGGAGTATGTCTGTCGAGCAGATCGGTGAAGCGGCTGATATCGCCAGACTCCCAAGCTTGGGCAGCCAGCCTCACGTCGGCAGCATAGACGAGTTGTCGAGAAAACTCTTCGTTCTGTTGAGCTTGTTTTTTAGCGAGTACAGCTGATTCTCGTTGTCTGTTTGCTTCGAGAAAGGAACCGTGTGCTTTGATCGCCTGCCCAATACTCACGAATGTGCCAATGATGAGCGCGGCTGCCACCAGGCACGTTGTCGTAATTGTGGTTTTGTTTCTTCGAGCAAACTTTTTGAATAAATAAGTTGTCGAGGGCGGGAAGGCTTCAACGGGCTCATCGTCCAAGTACCGCTGAATGTCTGCTGCGAAGGCGCTTGCGGATTCGTAACGGCGGTTGCGATCCTTTTCAAGTGCCTTCATGACAATCCAGTCCAACTCCCCCTGCATCGAGAGTGAGATTTGTTTCTGACTGGTTTGCCCTTTGTCAGAGACCGTTAAATTCTCTTCGTGTTCAGTCATCGTCACTCGCGAGCTGGGGCGTGGTGGATCTTGCTCGCAGATAATGCGTCGCATCTCATTGATGTCAGCATTGTTCAAGGTTTCTTTGTCGAATGGAGTTTTTCCTGTTAGTAATTCGTATAACAGCACGCCCATGGAGTAAATGTCGCTGCGAGTGTCAATATCGATAGACGACTGCTGAGCCTGTTCGGGACTCATGTAGAGCGGTGTGCCAATCAGTTGGGAAAATTGTGTGTAAACCGTGTGCTCGGAAAGTCGTTGGTTGATGGCTTTCGCGACGCCGAAGTCGATCACTTTCGGAACCGGGATAACATCGTGCATCTCGACCATCACATTTGATGGCTTCAGATCGCGATGAATG
>DAOUPA010000410.1 GCA_030626405.1 Planctomicrobium sp. | reverse complement strand
TTGACCCATTGCTCCTGCCGCCGGTCGGTATTGTACCAGACGACTCGATCCGCTTCTTCTTCATACAACGGATCGGCGTCTGAATTTGCCAAAATTTCATTGATCGTCAACGGTCCATGCGATGTTGGTAGACGGTAAGACGACTTGAGAATTTCCCTGAGTCGACGGCTTTCCAGGGCCGCGCCAGCAAGTGAATAACGATGCCAGTTGACAATGGATTCCATCCGCTGCGGATCGTTTTTTTGAAGTTGCTCAAAGTGCCGGAACAGAATGTTTTCGAGCATATCAGTCACAACAGAAAACTTTTTGTTGCGAACAAGGTCTTCACGACTCGCGGTGGGGGAACATTCATGGAGTTCCAGACAGCCACGAAGGAATGTTGCCCAAGGAGGGAGAAGACCTTGAATCTGCCGAGAAATGACCATCCTTCGCACGGTGACCATGACAGTTGCCGTCTCGCTGAAACCGGGAATCCTTTGCGGGCTGACATACAACGCACCGGAGATCGAAACCGGTTCTTCAATCCGAATCGGGATCACATCCAAAGGTGTTTCATCGAAGTACGCTTGGAGCGCGAGCTCGGTCGTTTCACGATCCTGAGACGGTTCAAACCACGCTGCCTCGATCACATTCACTCGCGACTCCGTTCGATTGAGGTAAATCGGAATCGGCAGGAAATCAGCATGTTCTTTGATGGCGCTTTCAACGGAGTCGCGGTCTTCAGCCAGAAAACGGAACTCCGGTTTCAAGATCAGGGTCACGGTTGTCCCCGGCTCGGATCGGTCACTGGTCGAGAGTTCAATTTCCGTGCCTGCTCCTGCTTCCCAGCGGACTGCCTCTTCAGCTTTGTCGTTTCGGCTTTCAACGATCAGTTTATCCGCCAGCATAAAAGCACTAAACAAACCGACGCCAAACTGCCCGATCAAGTCTCCTTGATCGCTTTCTTGCGCGAGCTGCGACATCGCCTCGCCACGCTTGATCAAACCTGTAATACCGAGACCGAGCGTTCCGAGATAGTTTTCGGCCTCCTCTGGAGTGAGACCGATTCCATCATCAATGAAGGCAAGCGTCCCTTTATTTTGATCCTGAGTGACGTCAATTCGTCCCAGGAATGAGAGATCGCTACGCCGCCGACGCATGATGGCATCGTGAGAATTTTGAAGTAGCTCCCGAATAGGTGTGTCGTGTCGGCTGTAAAGAGACGACCCCATAATGTCGATGATCCCTGCAATATCGACTTGAAAGGGGATTGTGCGTTGCCATTCAGACATTTGATGATCGGGTCCGTTCGCTGAAAAGGGTCACCTTGTGAATTCCTGACGCATTTGAGTCGACTCATGCGTTTCAATCTAAGCACCATACCGGTTCTGAAATGAGTTCCATCTTGTTCAAATAGATGAGTTCATTTTGACAGCACGGTCAGTGATGAGAAGCGAAGTTTAACGGTGAAGCCGAACAGTCACAAATTCACCGCAAATTCGGTAGCAAAGTTCTCGCTAAAATTGATTGTGTGAAGAAATATCCTGAAAGACTGCACGCCGCTGGAGTTGCTGTCTTCGGAGGCACTTCATTGAACCGAAGAAGTTGGTGTCGGTTCAAACAGTGTCGTTTCAATCAAGGAATTGCATGTCGGATTTTTCTATTACAGGTGCGGAAGTCAAACGGCTCGCACAGGAATCTCGCGGGGACAAAAACGGCGACTGGAAACGCTGGGGAACTTTTCTGGCAGAGCGACAGTGGGGGACAGTGCGCGAAGATTATTCTCATGACGGAGAGCCATGGAAAGATTTCACTCACGATGATGCCGTCTGGAAAGCCTATCGCTGGGGGGAAGATGGCATTCTCGGCTGGAGTGATCGGAAAGGCCGCCTGAATTTTTCTGTCGCACTCTGGAACGGCAAAGATCCGATCCTCAAAGAACGCCTGTTCGGCCTCAGTGGTCACGAGGGAAACCATGGGGAGGACGTCAAAGAGTGCTACTTCTACCTCGATGCGACTCCGACGCATTCCTACGCCAAGGGACTCTATAAATACCCACAGAATGAATTTCCCTACTCTGAACTCGTTGAAAAAAACCAGAACCGTACTCGCGAGGAACTGGAATACGAACTAACGGATACCGGGATTTTTGACAATAACGAATACTTCGACGTCTTCGTTGAATACGCCAAGGCATCTCCGGAAGAAACTTGTATTCGTATCACCATCGCGAATCGCAACGACAAAATGGAAACGCTGCATGTCTTGCCGCAATTCTGCTTCCGGAATACTTGGGCGCATCCGAACGACCACGAAGGCGATTACGCCAAACCGAGATTTTCTGCCATCAAAGGTGGGTTACTTGCCGAGCATGAAACGCTCGGTCGATTTCGAATTTTTGCAGATCTTGCACCAGATGGATCGAAGCCCAATTGGCTGTTTACTGAAAACGAGACAAGTCCTTCGCGCATGCAAGGGATTCCGGTACCGCGCGGAGGATGCAAAGATGCATTCCACCTTTCGGTTGTCCATAATGATCAAAAAGCGGTCAATCCCTATCCCTATGGAACGAAAGCGGCGGCCGTTTATGTTGTTGACGTTCCTGCAAAAAGCAAAGTCTGCATTCAACTTCGAATGAATCCAGAGTCAGACGTTCCGCTCAGTCCGTTTGGAGAAGGTTTCGATCGCGTCATTGATCGACGAAAAGAAGAAGCAGACGCGTTCTATAGCTTGAAAGTCAGTCCAGGACTTACGGACGATGAAAAGCAGATTCTCAGACAGGCGAACGCCGGTCTTCTCTGGACGAAACAATTCTATTGTTTTTCGGTCAAAGACTGGCTCAGAGATGGCCCGCACCGGCCTGTTCTCAATGAACAGACAGATCAGGTCCGTAACGAAGACTGGCGTCATTTATACAATCGTGACGTCATCTCGATGCCCGATAAATGGGAATACCCTTGGTACGCTGCCTGGGACTCGGCGTTTCATATGATTCCGTTTGCGACAATCGATATCGACTACGCCAAAGACCAATTGTCGATGTTTCTGAGAGATTGGTACCTGCATCCGAATGGACAAATCCCGGCGTACGAATGGAATTTCAGTGACGTGAATCCTCCGGTGCATGCTTGGGCCTGTTGGAGAATTTACCAACAGACAGGGCCGCCTGGACAACGGGATCGAGTTTTTCTCGCAAAAGTTTTTCAGAAGCTTTTGTTGAATTTCACCTGGTGGGTGAACCGCAAAGATGTTCGCGGTCGCCATATCTTCACCGGTGGATTCCTGGGACTTGATAACATTGGGGTCTTTGATCGTTCAAAATCTTTGCCGACCGGTGGTCATCTGGAGCAAGCCGATGGCACCGCCTGGATGGCATTCTATTGTTCAAGCATGATGTCCATCGCGTTTGAGCTTGCCGATGGAAATCCGGCCTACTCACAAATCGCCTACAAGTTTTTCTCGCACTACGTTGCGATTGCTGAAGCGATGAACTCGCTGGATGGATCCGGACTTTGGGATGAAGAAGACGGGTTTTATTACGATCATCTCTATACCGAAGGGCAGAGCATCCCACTGAAAATTCGTTCGATCGTTGGAATCATCCCGCTGTTCACGGTCGATATCCTTCACGAACGAATTATTACGCAGTTGCCGGAATTTCAGAGTCGAATGAACTGGATGCTCAAGCATCGAAAGGATCTCAGCGGATTCATGACATTCATGGAGTGCGGCTCCTGTGATGAAGACCAAAAGAGCGGTCTCCGGCTACTCAGTCTGCCCACTAAGGAGCGGTTGGAACGGATTATGAAATACCTTCTTGATGAAAATGAGTTTCTTTCCGAATTTGGAATTCGCTCACTTTCCAAGTACCACGAAGACCATCCGTTCTGCTTCAAGGTTGGTTCACAGGAGACGTGCGTTAAATATGTTCCAGGTGAGTCAGACTCATATATGTTTGGCGGCAATTCGAATTGGCGAGGGCCGATCTGGTTCCCAATGAATTACTTGCTCATTGAATCATTGGAGCGGTACCACCAGTTTTACGGGGATTCATTTCAAGTCGAATGCCCAACCGGCTCCGGGAATATGATGACAATGCAGGAAGTTGCCGATGAAATTCGCCGTCGGCTCGTTCGGCTATTTTTACCAGACCAAGAAGGAACTCGCCCCAGTTATGCTCGGGGCAATCGGTTCACCAAAGACGAACACTGGAACGATTTGGTCTTGTTTTATGAGTATTTCCATGGCGATTCAGGCCGCGGACTGGGCGCGAATCACCAAACCGGCTGGACGGCGCTGGTCGCACCCATCCTGGAAAATATCGCCCGTGACCGCAGTGGTCATTGAGATGCCATGGCCAAACACTCACACGACACAAAATTCCGAAATGGTTTCGCGTGAAAACAGTCGCTTTCAATGAGGTTTGGTAGTCTTACTGATCAGAGATTGCTGATACCAGTGCTCTGCTTGACCTCGTGATGGTCAATTCACTATTCAGGGACTGGATGATCGCCATTGACGCAAACGCCTGAAACGCGAACAATCCCGAATACTCAAGTTTGACTCGATCAGGAAATGAGATGTTTGATATAGATAGTGGGCGACCTTCACCGGTTCAGCCACAAAATAGCAACTACCAGAGAACTCGAGAGATGACTGTCGGAGATCTGTTGCTGGAAAACCGGATTATCTTTCTCGATGGTCCGATCCACGACGGAAACGCCAATCTGATCGTTATGAAATTGCTGTATCTCCAGTCAGAGAATAGACATCAGGACGTTCACCTCTACATCAATTCTCCCGGAGGATCGGTCACCGCGACCCTCGCAATTTACGACACAATGCAATTTCTGGACTGCAAGGTCGCGACATATTGCGTCGGTCTTGCTGCCAGTGGTGGAGCAATTTTGGTTGCTGGGGGGGCGGCTGGAAAGCGATATATCCTCCCACACGCAAAAATGATGATTCATCAGCCTTATGGACATGTCGGTGGACAAGTTTCTGATATCGAAATTCAAGCCCAGGAAATCCTTGAAACCCGGTCAGTTCTCAACGATATCCTTGCAGAACACACCGGACAGCCGGTCGATGTTGTCGCGAAAGACACCGAACGTGATCGTTACCTCTCACCGACGGCAGCAAAAGAGTACGGTCTTGTCGATGAAATCGTGACGAAAAAATCAAAGGACAAGAAAAAAGAGGAATCAAACTCGTAGGCGAGAAGAATATCTCATTTCCAATGAACGACGTCTCTCTTAAAGATCGAAAACTAGCAGTGAATTCGTCGAACGCATAGTCGTTCGGCAGATGTTTTGCAGAAAGAAGAATCCATGTCGAATCTGGTTCCAATTGTTATCGAGAAGTCCGGTCGTGAAGAACGGGCGATGGACATTTACAGCCGTCTCCTGAAGGACCGCATTATTTTTCTCGGGTCACAAGTGAATGATCACACTGCCAACTTGATCGTGGCACAGATGTTGTATCTTCAATTCGAAGATTCAAACTCGGACATCCACATGTACATCAACTCCCCTGGCGGTTCGGTCACCGCAGGGATGGCGATTTACGACACAATGCAATACCTCACTTGTGATGTGGCGACCTATTGCATGGGGCAAGCAGCGAGCATGGGGGCACTTTTGCTCACAGCAGGAGCACCAGACAAGCGGTTTGCACTTCCCAATGCCAGAATCATGATCCATCAACCGTTGGCAGGCATGGAAGGAACAGCGACTGATCTCGAAATTCACGCCAAGGAAGTCATCAAGATGAAGCGGAAGCTGAACGAAATTCTGCTCAAACATACTGGGCAGACGCTAGAAAAAATCGAAGAAGACACCGACCGCGACAATTTTATGGATGCAGAAACAGCCAAAGAATACGGTCTGATCGACGGTGTCATGGAACGTCTTCCTCACGGACCTGCAAGCGAATAAAACTCTTAAGCGTATGATGCAACTCAATCTGACATGGATGTCTGGTAGTGCCGCGACGAGGTCATTTCTGGCTTCGATTGGCGTCGTTGTGCTTTTGTCAGGTTGTACTGGTACGAATAAGGTCGATGTGCTCGAAGCGCGACTGCGAGAGCAGGAAGTCGTGGTCCAGAATTACCAGCACGAAATTGCGTCCGTTCGTTCTCAATTGACCGTCGCTCAGCGGGAATCAAAGATCCTTCGCGAGCAATTGGTCGAGGCAGGAGGGAAAAGCCCTGCTGTTGAAGCGACCGAAGCAATTGCATCGGTTGAACGGTTGCAGTTCAGCAATCTTTTGACCGCTGGACAAGATAAAGATTCCGAGCCGGGCGACGAACGGTTTCATGCGATTGTCATTCCATATGATCGAGCT
>DAOUPA010000230.1 GCA_030626405.1 Planctomicrobium sp. | reverse complement strand
TTGTCAGCGACTGGTCCGACACGGGTGAATGCCATAGCGTCAGGAACACGCGCCGACAGACAGGACGGATTTACAAAATCTCTTATGGAAAACCAACCGGGACTCAAGGCGATTTGAGTCAGCTCAGCAATCGTGAGTTGGTCAAACTGCAACTGCACCGCAACGACGGGTATGTCCGTCATGCTCGTCGGCTGTTGCAGGAACGGTCCACGGAACAAGATGATATCTCGGAAATCCATAACGAACTGCGAACGATGTTCAGCGAACAGAAAGAGATCCCTCGCAAACTTCGCGCGTTGTGGGCTTTGCACGTGACCGACGGACTGGATGACGATTTCCTGATCAGCCAACTGAACCACAAAAACGAATACATCCGCACTTGGGCGATGCGTCTGCTTTGCGAAAACAACGCCCCGCCGGAACGGGCGTTACAAAAGTTCCAGCAGCTGGCAGACAGCGACAGCTCTCCTTTCGTAAGACTTTATCTGGCAAGCATGCTCCAGCGACTGCAACCACAGGCGCGTTGGTCGATTGTCGAAGCGCTGGTGACAAAAGGAGAAGATGCGAGCGACGACAATCTGCCGTTGATGCTCTGGTACGGGATCGAACCACTGATTCATGAGAATTCCGCCCGCTTTGTCGAGTTGGTTGAGCATGCTGAAATACCACTCATTCGTCGGCACATTGCCCGTCGAGCCGCTTCAGCAGGAGAGGTTAACCAAGTCGTCGCTTCGCTGGTGCAGCATCTCGACACATCGGACAGCGATGCAGTCTCCGATCTGCTCACCGGCATTCTTCAGGGATTGGAAGGACAGCGCACTGTTCCAATGCCAGACACTTGGCCTCAAGCGTTTGCAAAACTGAAGGAAAGCCGGAACCGTCAGCAATCGTTGCAACTCGCGTTGCAATTTAATGATCCGGTGGCGTTACAATTTCTCAAGAAGCAAGCTGCCGACAGAAATGATAACGCGCAAGATCGCAGCGAAGCGATCCACACTCTTGTTGCCAGAAAAGTGAACAATCTCGCACCGCTCTTGTTGGAGCTTCTTCGCGATCCTGCAACTCAATCCGTCGCCTTGCGAGGACTGGCGGAGTACAATCACCCGGAAACTCCTTCGACGATTCTCGAACATTACTCCTCATTCCAGCCTCCTGCTCGACAAGATGCCGTTCAGACATTGGCATCCCGGCCCACTTGGGCTATGCAGTTACTTGATGCGGTGGAAGCGAAACAAATCCCGCGTTCGGGCCTCTCCGCATATACAGCGCGGCAACTGCGCAACTTGGGAGATGACCGTTTGACAGCAAGAGTCAAACTGGTCTGGGGAGAAGTCCGCGCCACTCCGGCTGACAAGGCAAAACAGATTGCGCGATACAAAAAATTGTTAACACCGCAAGCTCTGGAACGTGCGGACTATGTAGCCGGACGGGCGATTTTCCAAAAGACCTGCGCGAACTGCCACCGTTTCTTCGGCAGCGGCGGTCAAATCGGTCCTGACATCACAGGCTCACCACGACACAACATCGATTACATGCTGGAGAACATGATCGATCCCAACGCCCAAGTCTCCCGCGACTTTCAAATGCAAGTCATCCTCACCGAGAGTGGTCGAGTCATCACTGGACTGGTGATCGCGGAAAGCGACAAATCCGTGACAATCAAGACAGTGAACGAAAAGGTAGTCATCCCAAAAAATGAAATCGATAACCGAAAAACTTCCCCCGTCTCAATGATGCCGGAGGGGCAGTTGAAAAACCTGACCACACAACAGGTGAGGGATCTCTTTGCCTACCTGGCAGGCGCAGAGCAGGTTCCAATGGAAGATGGTCAGTAGTTTTTGAAGGGACCGTGCCCCACGTTAAGCCATCAGACAGAACAAGGAGCATAACGAAACCGAGTATACAACCATGACTTCCATCATGGGGCGCATGACCAGCTATTCGGGCCAGATGGTCACCTGGGAGGAGGCTCTCAATTCCAACGTAAGTCTGTCACCAGAGCGATACGCTTTTGACGTCAAGCCTCCGGTCGTGGCTGACGAAAGCGGCTTTTTTCCCGGTCGCCATGCCGGGCCTTTCCAATGTGTATTGAAACTTGTTGTAGAAAATAAGGAAACTTTAACAATGATCAACTCCAATCAAGTCACACGCCGTGAGTTTCTTGGACGCTCACTTGCTGTGGGTGCCACTGGCTTCGCAACGACGCAACTTGCTACCGGCATCGCCGTCGCAAAGCCAACGCAGAAGAATCCCTGGCAAGTCGGGATTTTTACTCGACCGTGGCATAAATACGATTATCGAGTCGCGTTGGATGCGATGGTCGAGGCTGGGTTTCAGTATGCCGGATTGATGAACGCGAAGCTTAAGGACCGAAGTTATCTGGTTTCGGTAAAAACTTCTCTCGACGAATCGCAGCAAATCGGCGACGAGGCCAGGAAGCGTGGGTTGAAAGTGGCCTCTGTCTATGGTGGTCCAATCCCGGTCGCTGAATCGCTGGATGCGGGAATCACTGGCATGCGAAAGCTGATCGATAATTGTGTTGCCGCCGGATGCGAATCACTGTTGATGGGAGGCATCGGAAACAAAAAACTATTCCAAACCTACTATAAAGCGGTTGCGGAATGCTGCGACTATGCCGAGGAAAAAAAGTTGGCAATCGTGATGAAGCCGCATGGTGGCCTCAACGCGACCGGTCCACAATGTCGAGAGTCAATCGAACTGGTTGGCAAGAAGAACTTCCATCTCTGGTACGATCCCGGCAATATCTACTACTACTCGGATGGCAAGCTCGATCCGGTCAAAGACGCAGCCTCTGTCGATTCTTTGGTCACAGGAATGTGTGTGAAGGATTACAAGCATCCGAAAAACGTTGAAGTCACGCCAGGCACCGGTCAGGTCAATTTCTCAGGCGTCATGGATCGCCTGAAGAAAGGTGGGTTCACGAGTGGCTCCTTGATCATCGAAGCGCTGAAGCCTGGTGACTTGGCCCAAACGCTCCGCGAGGCCAAGCAAGCCCGCAAGTTTGTCGAAGAGTTGATCGGTCAGAAAACATAGTAGACCGTTCAAGTCGAAGAATCGTATTCCCCTCCCAGACGACACCATCTTTGTAACAGAAAGAAACTGCTGATGCTGCACTTGAAAGCGTTTACCCTGCTATTGTTTGCTGGAACGATTCTCTGGCTGTCGTCCAGCGTTGGCAACGCTGCCGAACTTTCCAGGGAAGAGCAGGCAGCCGGGTTTGTCAGCCTGTTCAATGGCAAGAATCTCGACGGCTGGCAAGGGGCTCGTGACACCTATGTCGTTGAAAAAGGGCTTCTGATTTGTAAGGCACACGGCAGCGAAGACCATTCCACTGATGAAAACCTCTTCACGTCCAAGCAGTACAGCGATTTTGCGTTTCGTTTCGATTTCAAGCTGCAACCGGGCGCGAACAACGGTGTCGCTATTCGCTCACCTCTCAAAGGGAATCCGTCGAAATTCGGCATGGAGATTCAAATTCTGGACGACGATGCAGATCGTTACAAGAATCTGGCACCGCACCAATATCATGGTTCAGTCTACCTGATTGCTCCCGCGAAACGAGGCAATTTGAAGCCGACAGGTCAGTGGAATCGGCAGGAGATTTTGTTCAATGGTCGCAATGCTGAAATTACACTGAACGGTGTCGTCATCGTCGACGTCAATCTCGACAAGAGTGGGTATGAGAAATACCTGCACTTGAACTCTGGCAGAACTCGCACAAAAGGTTACATCGGATTTCTAGGACACGGAAGCCGCGTCGAGTTTCGTAATATCCGGATTAAGGAGTTGTGAGATTCTTCACTCGGCAACAAGGCCACAACTGCCGCTTCATCAGGACAACTGAAGGCCCTGATTGTCGATGGTCACGCGACTTGAAGACGACTTGAATCATGCCTTGAAAAGAGATCTGTGACAGAGTGATTTCAATGAAGAAAAAAGCATGCATTATCCTGTCTTACTTGTTTCGACAATTACGTTGTTGTTGGCAGTCCCTAATGTCGGCAAAAGCGATGATCTGTCTGTTCATGTTGACTTCCCTGGTGGCTCGGCGGTCGTTGAATCGATCGATTAGGAAAAGCGTTCCATACGGCTGATGCCTGCGGATCGGCGACGCGACTCTCGAAGCTCTCGGCTGTTGAAAGGCGTGACTCACTCGCGATGAGACTCAAGACTCTTCAACAAGAAACCCAACACCACACTTACTGGAGAAATCACATGACAAACAAGAACGATCAACCATGCCCTGACTGCGATGCCACCACGCGGCGAGATTTTCTGCAGATCGCAGGCGGCATGGCATTGGCGGGTGGCCTGTCAAACGCCGTCTGGGCTGGTGAAGGGAAGCGTCCAGTGCCTGAAAACAAGGTCACCGAACTCTATCAGTCACTCTCCACAGACCAGAAGAAAGGGATTTGCTTTCCCGTCGATCACGAACATCGCACTTTGGTGACCGGCTTTGCTTTGATTACCGACGTCACAATGGAAAATCTGAAGCCGGTTCAGCTGGACCTCGCTGAGAAAATATTCAAAGGCATGACCAGCGAAGAAGGGTACGACCGGTTCACCAGACAGATGAAGGAAGATTCCGACGGAATGAAAGGCTACAGCATTTCCTTTTTTGGCGAGCCGGGAGATGCGAGATTCGAGTTTGTACTTTCGGGCCGTCACGTGACGCAGCGAGTCGATGGGAACTTTGATGATCGAATCGCGTTCGGTGGAACGATGTTTTACGGCCATGCATCTGAAGCAGCGGGTGGTTTCCACGAAAACAAGACGCACAAAGGCAACGTTTTCTGGTATCAGGCATTGGAGGTGAACAAGGTGTTTCAAGCGTTCGATGCGACGCAACGTCAACAAGTGTTGCTGGGAAAAGCACCGCATGAGAGCGAAGTTGAACACCGCCAAAGCCCGTATCCCGGCCTGAAGGTCGCTGAAATGTCAGTGGAACAGCAGAAACTGGTGCAGAAGACGTTAATGTCGATGCTCCGCCTCTATCGCCAACAGGATATTGACGAAGCACTGAAGACGATCAAAGCCAACGGTGGTCTCGGGGAATTGTCTCTCTCCTTCTATCAGCAACAACTCAGTGGCAAGCTTGGCGACATTGGCAACGACGGTGTGTGGGAACTGTGGCGATTGGAAGGCCCCGGCTTTGCCTGGCACTACCGAGGCAACCCGCATCCCCACGGCTGGGTCAACATCGCCAAGGTTTGAGCAGAACCAGCGCGACTGGCTCACGTCGAATCCACACGAAAGGCTTCCGATGACGAAAACATACTGGGTGAATCTCCCACTTCGGTTTCTCACGCGAATCCGGTCACAGAGATCATGACGTCAATTAGAGATTTCAATAAACGTAAAGCATGATTCATATAAACATGGGAGAATTTCAGTCCAAATGAAGCTACAATGCTATCTTTGTGTTCAATGAATCAACGTATGTTCCCACCTCCCCGATGTTCTTCCTGAACATCCCCGCCGTCGTTGATCCCTCCCTTGGCGGATTCCGATATCAGAAAGGATCTCGTAATGCAAAAGATGGCCTTACTGCTGGCGATTTTCACCTGCCTGCTGCTTGACTTCCGTTCCAACGAAGTTGCCGCGGATGAACCCTCGACGAGTACCAAGTCTGAAATAAATTCTCGTAGTTATGTTAACATCGTCACGGCAGACGATCCGATTGCTTATTGGCGACTTGGTGATGCTGACGCGGGAGCGATGACTAACCAGACGAGATCGTCAGAGACGGAAAATACTCTTGACGGAACAGTCGTGGGCGACGTGAAGTTCGGACAACCGGGACCGCGGTCAACGGAGTTTCCCTTCTTTGGCGCCGACAATCTGGCTGCCGGGTTTGCTGCAAAAGGCGCCTTCGTTCGAGTGAAAGACCCCGGCGAGAAAAGTCCATTCGATTTCGGCAAGGGAGACTCCATCACGTTGGAAGGTTGGGTGAATCCCAAGTCGTTGTCCGCCAACAGTTTTCTGTACATCATTGGCAAAGGCCGCACCGGAAATCCGGGCTTCGTGGCGGAAAATCAGAACTTCGCGCTGCGACTGAAGACGCCAACAGGCGCACTCAGCTTTCTGTTTCGGAGTGCGGGGAAAGATGGAGACTGGCATCGTTGGACGTCCCAAAGTGGCGTGTCGGCAGGCGACGGCTGGCATCACGTCGCGGTGACATACACGTTTGGTAAGAAAGAGAGTGTTCGTGGTTATATCGATGGCGAACTGGTCAAAGGAACCTGGGACATGGGCGGAGCGACAGATCGCGCGCCAATCGTCGATGACGACGAGGTTCGCATCGGTTCATCCTTCAACGGGTTATTGGACGAAGTTGCCATCCACCGCACATCGTTGACTCCCGAGCGAATCAAAGCACGCTACCACTATGTTTCTCTACCGCTGCAACTGGTCGAGTGGGACAAGCTTCCACTGGATACCGTTTTGGTGGATGTGTTTGAAGGTGTGGCAAACAAGAAGTCCTGGAATTTTCGTCCGCCGAATTACGTGGAGAGTTTCACGACACAAGCTTTCGGCTTTGTTGATCTTCCGAAGAAGTACAGTTCACGAGGAATTCTCGTTGACCGCTCTGGTCCGATCCTGATTCGAGCGGTTGGACTGGTCAAATTGCCCAAAGGGGAGCAACGGCTTCTTGTTCGCTCAAGAAATGCTTCGCGACTGTTCATGGACGATCATCTTGTTGCAGAGACGGCCTTTCACAATATTCGTACAGGTCCCGTGGGAGCCGATGGAGATATCATTGAAGGTAATTCTGAACTCGCGCCGAATATCCGCCGGCTTCGATACGGGGATACTGAAAAGGTTGCCTTGATTGAAGGTGATGGTGAGGTTCATCGATTCCGTTTTGAGATGATCGTCGGTGGTCAAGGACATCGTCCGGAGCTTGGAGACACATCCGTCAGTATCAGCCGTCCAGACGAAGATTTCCGACTGCTCAGCGCGTCGGTTGATGTTCCCTTTACCGAAGATGCCTGGCCGGAATACGTTCGCGAGCAGCGTCGAGACCTGGCGGTATTGGACGGAATTCGGCGAAGAGACGTCGGTATCGCTGAGACAGAAGTCTGGAACCGCAGGCATCAATTGGCTCGTGAAGCAATCTTGAAGTCTCCCGCGCCGACTGTTCCAACAGTCGCTGGTGAATTTCCAGTAAACAACGATATCGATCGATTCATCAGTGCCCGGATTGAAGCAGCCAATGTGAAGCCGTTACCATTGATCGCTGATTTGAACTTCTTACGTCGTGTCACTCTTGACGTGATCGGTACCGTCCCGACGCCAACGCAGATCGAAGAGTTTCTGAACGACAGCGAATCGGACCGTCGAACGCGGGCAATCGACCGGTTGCTCGAACAGCCTGGCTGGGCGGACAACTGGGTCGGTTATTGGCAGGATGTGCTGGCAGAGAATCCGAACCTAATCACGCCGGTACTCAACAACAGTGGCCCGTTTCGCTGGTGGATTCACGAATCGTTTCTGGACAACAAACCATTTGATCGTTTCGCCACTGAACTGGTGCGGATGGAAGGAGGCCGGTACTTCGGTGGCCCGGCTGGTTTCGAGATGGCTGCCGAGAACGACGTGCCAATGGCGGCGAAAGCACAAATCATCGGTCGTGCCTTCCTGGGATTGAATATGACCTGCGCACGGTGTCACGACGCTCCTTTTCACGACTTCCTGCAGGAAGACTTGTTCAGTTTGGCAGCCATGCTCAAACGTAGCCCACAGATTGTTCCGAAGACGAGTTCGATACCCGGCGGAGATGCAGCGGTTGCTTCACTGACAATTGAAGTCACGCTCAAGCCGGGATCGAAGGTCGTTCCGGCATGGACGTTCGCCAACCTCGTCACCAGTGATGCAGTGCCTCACGATTCAACAGAATCGAGTGACACGCGGGAACAACTTGCGGCACTCATCACGTCGCCGAACAATAAACGCTTCGCCCGGGTGATCGTCAATCGCATGTGGAATCGCTACCTCGGTCGTGGACTGGTCGAGATGGTCGATGACTGGCAAGATGCCGAACCATCGCATCCCGGTCTGCTCGATTATTTGTCACGAGAACTCATATTACACGACTACGACTTAAAGCACATCACCCGCCTGATACTCAACTCGCACGTTTATCAGCGAGTGGCGCGAAGCGAAAAAGATATCCAAGGGCAGGATCCGTACCTGTTTGAGGGACCGATTCTTCGCCGAATGAGTGCCGAACAGGTTGTTGACTCGTTGTTCCTGGTGTCGGGGAAACGATTCAATGCGGGTCAACTCTGCATCGATGTGGACGGATCAGGGTCATACAAAGGGAGACTCAACCTGGGAGATCCCGATCGCGCGTGGCAATTCGTGTCGTTGGCGAATGAGCGTGATCGACCGAGCCTGTCCCTGCCATTTGCACAACCTTTTGTGACTGTGTTAGAAACCTTTGGCTGGCGCAGCGCCCGCCAAAACCCGATTACCGAACGCGACGACGAACCGACCGTTTTGCAACCAGCCGTGATGGCGAACAGTGTGCTCGCTCGCCGCATCACTCGGTTGTCCGATGACAATACCTTCACACGTATCGCCCTCGAGAAGCAACCAGTGGAGCGTCTTATTGAGCGAGTGTACTTGCGAATGCTCACTCGAAAACCAACAGCAACCGAAACTAAACTGTTTGCCGAATTATTGAAGGAAGGCTACCCACAACGCCACATCAAAGATGCTAAACCTTCCGCAGACCGGGAGCCATTGCCGCGTGGACTTGTTGGCTGGTCGAACCATCTCCATCCCCGAGCAAACGAAATCAAAGTCGAGTTGCAGCGTGCCGTTGAGAAGGGTGACTCGCCAACGAACCGTCTCGATTCGGACTGGAGGCAGCGGATGGAAGACATGATCTGGACACTGATGAACTCGCCCGAGTTTGTCTACCTGCCGTAATCCTGCATTGAACACTCAACGCGGTGCGACCACCGCGAAATGAATCATGGAGAAGCCAAACATGACACACACGCAGACAACACGACGCGACTTCCTGGCTCGCTCAGGCGCCGCCGGAGCCGGATTTGGAATGACTTCATTGTTGGGTTCCTCGAGAAGCCTTTTCGCAACCGAAGAATCCATGAAGGCATTGCCTTTCCCCAAAGGTAAGGCAGAGCATTGCATCATGATCTGGCTGGGTGGTGGCTCGTGTCACATCGATACGTGGGACCCCAAACGCAAAGGTGATGCGAAGGCCAAAGACAAGAAACCAGGCTCGTATTATGACGCCATCGACACAGCGATCCCTGGGACGCAACTCTGCGAGCACCTCCCTCAGTGCGCCAAGATTCTGGACCGGTTCAATATTTTGCGCACCGTGCATCACGAAGTGATCGACGAACATGCAGCCGCCACAAACCGAGTGCACACCGGTCGCCCAACCAGTGGAACGATTGTTTATCCGTCGATCGGTTCGATTGTGTCTCATCAACGTGGACCTGTAAATGAAAACGCCCCGGCGTATGTTCTGATCGGGTATCCTAACGTCACTCGCGGTCCCGGATTTCTGGGAGCCGGGGCCGGGTATGTTTATCTGACCGACACGTCAGCAGGCCCTGCCGGATTCACCAGAGCTTCGGATGTCTCAACCGCACGTCAGTCCAGGCGTGAACGGCTACTGACCACTGTCCGAGCCGAATACCTCAGTCGCGCCACCGGCGGCACGACAATCAAGGACTATGACACATCAGTCAGTGAGGCGTTGCGGCTCTCAGGACCGCAGTTTATGAACGTGTTCAACCTCGATGGCGAACCGGATACCTTACGCGAGTCGTACGGAGGAGAATTCGGCCAAAGGTGTTTGTTGTCGCGCCGACTTCTGCAGTCGGGCGTGCGATTCATTGAAGTCGCGCACAACTTGAATTTCATTAACGGGACCGGTTGGGACACGCACAACGACGGGCAACTCAACCAGCACCTGCTCATCAAGGAACTGGACAACGCGCTCTCGACACTGGTGCTCGACCTGGAAAAACACAAGATGCTGGACAAGACGCTCGTTGTGGTCGCCAGCGAGTTCGGAAGGCCCGCACAATTCGATGGTGGCGGCGGACGAGGCCATCATTCGAAGTCGTTCAGCGTCGTGCTGGCTGGTGGCGGGTTGCAAAACGGCAAGACAATCGGCGTCACCAATGAGTTGGGGATGACGATCGAGGACCGTCCTGTTTCGATTCCTGATCTGCACGCCACGATTCACTGTGCCTTGGGCATTGATCCGTCGGAAGAACTCTATACCAACGACGACCGCCCTGTCCCCATCACCGACATGGGCCAACCAGTGCGCGAGTTGTTTGCGTAATATCGTGCCTGCCGGTGAGAATGTCCGACGCGATTCCGTGATGGAACTCTTCGCTCAGTAGGGATCGATGTAAGCAATGCTATTGGTGCATCATTCCATGCCGCCACGACAAAACGCTTGCGATACCAGTTCGCAAACACCTGACGCTCTCGCTAGCTAAGTCGAGGCCCGCCCATGGGCGGCATCTCTTCTAGTACTACAGTTGCACTTCCCTTATATTGCCTGAAAGTCTATCTTTCCGTTTGAACATGGCAGGAGGGCAAGGATGCCGACTGAGTTGGAAG
>DAOUPA010000544.1 GCA_030626405.1 Planctomicrobium sp. | reverse complement strand
GAGATTGCTCAAATGCTTCTTCGAATCGGGCGATGATCGCCTCGCGACCAGAGGTACGTACTCCAAGTTCATCTAAAAACTCTGCGTCGACTGTGAACAATTCTCCGATCGCAGCAGCATCTCTATCCGCATATGCGTCTAAGAATTTTTGAGCACTCTCCCAAAACGGTTTCTCGTCCTCTGGGATCTCAAACGCTGCCTCTTTGTCTTCCGACACAGCAACATCCTGAGCACAGGAGAAAGAAGGGGCGGCAAGAAGAAGGAAGAGACTTAGAAAAGCCCCCATTGATGCACGCAAGAACATGGTTCGAGCCTCTTTGAAACGAATTGATTTAGAGAAGGACACGCTTCGCTTCATCTCAACGATCAAACTAACTCCATTCAGTGAGTGTTTGATGAAGAAAAACCAACGCGGAGGCAGCAGAGAGACAGTTTCGGTAACGACGCTAACCGCCCATGAATCGGTCCACTACCAACTCCGTTGATTGTAGACATTGGAGGCACTTTTTCAATTCAAACAGGCTACCAGACCCGACTATGAGAACGAAGATGTATGGATTCATGACGAAGACTTCAGCAGGAATTCTTTGCCGGTCACCATGATTTCCAACTGACTTCGAAAGAGTACCTCAACGAGATCCCCTCTTGAGTGAATTTGAATTCCATTCTGCCGGAACACCAAACACTTTGAATCCGCTGTGAAACGCATCCAAAGTGTTTTCAGTGAGACTTCCGGTTCAGTTACTTCTCAATACTTTCACGGCGTTAAGCAAGGGTGTTCCCTGTTTGGGAATGAGAGCGATCGTGAGATTATCGCTAACTTCGAAATTTTTAACTTCCTGCACGACAGCAGTTGCGGATTTGCCGTTGTTCTTGTCGAGGGTGACATCTTTCAGAACTGTTTTACCGTTGAATTGAACGTCAAATGTGGCGGCTGTCTGGTCCTTCGCTTCGCTTGCATTTGCAAGGTGTAGTTCGATGGAGAAGGTTGCCGGCTTGTCATCCTTGCCCAGTAATGGCAGGGTGAGTTCCTTCAACCCCTCAGCCCAAGACGTATACAACCAAGGTGTTTGGGCACCTTCGATTGTCATGGCTTGTTCATTGATCGCGCGGTAGCCCCCACCACTTGCGAACTTCGGTTTAACGTCCAGTTTGACGTCGAGTGACGTTTCCTGATACGCCTTGTACCGAGGATAAGAGAGCCAAACAGTACCGTGGGCGTCTTTACGGTCGCCAGGGGCGCCCAGATTTAGAGCGAGATGCTGCACCGGCGTTTTCGTTCCGACGGCACTGTAAATCGCCCATGGTCGGCGGGCTTCACGTGGTTCGAGAACAATCGTCGAGGCAATCGAAAACAAGCAAACGCAACCGGCGCTGGCTTCTGGAATCATCACGAGTCCATTGGCGGGGATTGCATTGATCCAGCAGCCGAGGCGATGACCGGCGAAGTGCCGCACGCCAGCGTCTTGTTCGAGGTCCATGAATCCTGTGAAGCCGGAACGGAACATGACCATTCCGGAATCGGCAGCGGTCAGCATCCCGCAGTGGTGACCAGTTCTCATCATCGACCACGGAACTTCCTCACCGGTGATCGGATGCTTGCGTGTTAATTGCTCACCAGATTGCAAGTCGTACATCCACGGCTCCGCGAGAACTTTATCACCGACTAAAATTGGACGGCTGCGGTAGTTCGCATCTTTGGACCAGATTTTGTAACCATCATCAGCAGAGAGAGCGACGAGTCGACGACGAGAGAATTCGCCAGCGACGAACTGCCGCCAATAATGACCGTTCGCGTTCGCTCCACAGAGAATCAAAGTGTTGTTCTGATACATCAGTGTGAGCATTCCGCCACCGATGCCGATGTCGCTACAGTCGGTCACATCGACAGGCTTGGACCACAACACTTTTCCTGTTTGAGAATCAATCGCAACGGCGCGTCGCAAATCGATTTTCTTCATTCGGTCTTCAGCGATCTCGCGTTCTTTGCCTTCCAGATTTTCGAGTTCGCTTTTGTCTTGGCGAAGAATCTCCGCACGCTGCTCACTCGTAATTGTGCTATCGACGAAGAAGACACGCTTCGGTCCAATCGCAATCGTATTGTGAGAGATACTCGACCCTTGATAATCCCAAAGGTGTTTTCCTGTTTTCAGGTCGATGGCAAAGATGCCGTCAGTGGCGTCTTTCGTTCGGCGACCACGTCGGCGTGAGCGGGCATCAATGGAATCCATAACTGTTGCAGTTCCGAACAGCAGGTCTCCCTGAACGGCAACGTACGCCCATTCATGTTTGCCTTCGCGGCGAGATTCCGGGAGTTTGTGTATTCGAATTGCTTTTCCAGTTGCAGCGTCGAGTTCGTGACATTCCTGACCGACGAAGTGGTACAAACGATCATCCGTCGCCGTGAGGTTACCGGGGCTGACATTCATGAAGACGCCGATTCGGATACCTTCCGGATTGTCGTATTCCCACAAAAACAGACCGTTGTAAGCATCGTAGGCGCGAATGTTTGTTTCACCCTGAACAAACAGGCGTCCGCCAACTGCCAGCGGACCGACGGCACCATCGTGGCGGTTGACCATGTCGTCGATCCCGGGATCTCCGTACCACAACACACCCAATCCTCCTTTGACGCGCGTATCATCACTGACAGCGGTGTTCGCCGCGTTGCCGTATTGATGTGTCCAACTCCCGGCCCCTGGAAGCATTCCACGTGAGAGCGTCGCCCAGCCGTCGGCAGATTTCTGAGTCACTTCAGAAGGAATCAATTCCGTCGATTCGACAGCTTTTGAAACAACATCGGCAGCACGAGTCGCATTTGTCTGTGACGGTTGCCCCAGACACATCACTCCGCCTACTGGTTTAAGATGTCGCAAAACTAGAGCCGGGTCTGTTTGTGCTTTCCCGGTCTTCACGAATTGGTCGCTCACGATCAGGTTTGCGAAGTAGTTTGAATACGGAATATCCACTGGATCAAATTGATGAACGGTGACTCGGTTTCCATAGAAGCCAACTTTCGAGAGATTCTCACGAGCCTTCACCACTTTCGCAGGATCGGATTCGATCATGTAAATTTCTAGGTCACTCTGTTTCGCAAGTTCGTAAGCGAGTTGACCTTCTTCGCCGTCGATCACCAAAGCGAACCCGCGTGTGACACCAGTTTGCTTGAGAATTTCCTTCGCGGCTTGTTTGTAAGCATCGGTCGTTGGAAATGTACCAGCGATTTCTGTGGTGGCGTTCTTCGCTGGAGTCCCTGTGGCAGAAAAGGAATAGAGAAAACCTGTTTCGGTACTCACAATGAGGTTGCCATCTGAAACTGCAAACCCGCGAGCTTTTCCATCGACATCGGCTTGCCAGACAACTTCCCCTGATCCTGCAGAGTACGCGGTCACTTTGTTCTCGCCTCCAACGAAAACGGCGTTTTGAGTCGCAAGCAATGCGGCATCATCAGTCGTCTTCACTTGCCATGTCACACCGACATCGGCGATCTCTTTCATCTTTTTATTTGCGTCTGTGATCTGCTGGCGAATTTCGTCGGCCTTGTCACCGGCGCCACGTAGTTTCCTTGATAAGCTGTAAACTTCGTTTTCCAGTTTGTGCCGAATTCGACTGTTGACTGCGTACTCCTCTCGATTCAGACGAGCGACTACGGTTCCGGTCGCAACATAAGCGTCGTCACCTAGCACGGACATTTGTCGACCAGCGAACCAACCGAAGCCAACGTCTCCTTTCTGCTGTGACATCGCCAACAAGTGGTGCGGACCGCCGGAGTAGATTTGTCCATCTGCGAGTAAAGCCTTCGTTCCGCCAATGATTCCACCTGCCGTTGAACGCCAGCTATGTGATCGTTTGTGAATGAGCTTTCCGGTCTTACGATCAAATGCGGCTGGCAGTGTACGTCCCGATGGAACGAACAGCAGGTCTTCGCTCGCGAGTAAATATCCTTGAGGAGAAAGGTCGTTGCGCCCGGCATCTTTCGTACTCAGGTTGTCCTGTTTCCAGATAACTGAGCCATCCTTTGCATTAACGGCATAGAGGTAAACATTTTCGTGCGGAAAAATTCCAGCACCGAAGAACGCGACTCCATCGTCAACGAGCACACCTGTCCGAACCGGCCATCGTGAAGTCATTTCTCCACGAGCAAGCAGCCAGTCCTCTTCTGGGCCAGCACGGAACTGCCAGTTCAGTTTTCCATTGGCGGCATCAACACAGTAGACGTGTCCATCGTCTGACCCGAAGTAGACACGACCGTCAACAACAGACGGTGCCAGCCGAATCGGAGCACCGGTATAGAATGTCCATTCTGTGGCCCCTGTCTTCAGGTCCAGGCAATGCAACTGGTCGTCGGCAGTTGAACCGAAGAAAAGTTTTCCACCGACGATGACCGGATGGAAAACTCCATCGTACTTGACGCGAT
>DAOUPA010000047.1 GCA_030626405.1 Planctomicrobium sp. | reverse complement strand
TGAAGCCTGGTTCCTTTCTGGTCAACACCGCTCGCGGTGGCGTGGTCGATGCCCATGCCGTATTGCGGGCGATTGAAGGTGATCATCTTCGCGGGGCGGCACTGGATGTTCTCGAAACCGAGCCTCCAGAGGAAAACGATCCACTCATGGTTGCCTGGCGAGACCCATCTCACCCTGCGTATGACCGAATCATCATTAACCCCCACGCCGCGTTCTATTCCGAAGAAGGGCTGGATGACATGCGGATCAAAGGGAGCCAGAATTGCCGCCGTGTTCTCGACGGAGAATCCGCCCGAAATGTCGTGAACTAAAACGCAGCAACCTTGATGCTACGATGCTACTTTCAAAAATCAGAATTCTCTGGTCCGCTTTGGTCGAGGGACTAGGGATTGAGGGGCAAGGGAAGACGAATCAGAACGTGATGCCAACTGCGAAGATACGTGCAGGACGCACTCGTGAGCATTGATGCGTTGGTGCGAAATGCGATTTCGAAGCCATTCACCGCGAGAATTCGCGGAAAACATCCGTCGGCAGTCGGCGGACACTTGACGAGTCGGTCAGCAGACGACATGATTCGCCTTTCCTCGGAAATTGACGGGGAAGTTGTGTTGTTTGTGTTGTAAGTATAGATCCTTTCGGGAATTATGTTAAATGGGACGTTACACCGGACCCAAAGCGAGAATCAATCGCCGCCTCGGTTTTCAAGTCTTTGAGAACGCAGGTGCTGTTCGTGCATTCGAACGGAAAGAATATCCACCAGGCATGGTGCAACGACGACGAAAGACCAGTAACTATGGTCTTGCTCTTGTTGAAAAGCAGAAGATTAAGTTCTATTACGGATTTCGTGAAAAGCACTTACGTCGATATTTCGAAAAAGCGAAACGCATTAAAGGGAACACAGGTGAAAATCTGATGATTCTTTGCGAACGACGTTTGGACAATGTTGTTCGGCGAGCCGGATTCACGAAAACTCGGCCACAGTCACGTCAGGGAATTGTTCATGGACACTTCCTTGTGAATGGTCGCCGCGTCGACCGTCCTTCATTCATTGTGAAGGCAGGTGATCGCGTCACAGTCAAAAATCGCCCGAACCTGAAGCAACTCTACAAAGAACTCGCCGAAGATGGTGGCGACACCGGTTGTAGCTGGATCAACTTCGACGCAGCCGATTTGACAGCAATCGTTACATCGCTGCCAACATTCGACGATGTCAGCCTGCCGGTTGATGTCGGTCAAGTCGTGGCGTTCCTGTCTCGCTAAAAATAGTGATACTCAACGGCAATCTGAACTGTTCAGGTTGCCGTTTTTTTATGCGCAGTGCTGACTCGCTGCGCTGCAAACGACTACCATGACGGGCGGTTACTTCATTTCAAATTGGTTAATGATATGAACAGCGACAGAATCAATCGACGTCAATGGCTCGGCAGCACAGCGCTGGCTAGTTCAGCAGGTTTGGTTGGGATGGCTGGAATCGGTCAGGCTGCGGAAAACAAACATTCCGAATCTCAAGCGCCTGCGAAAGTAAAACGTTCGCCGCGCATTGCGACATCGACGTACTCTTACTGGCGATTCCGCCCGGACAGCAAACTCTCGATCATCGATTGCATTGACCTCGCTGCTGAAGCAGGTTTTGACGGCGTTGAAGTTCTCCATATTCAAATGCGAGATGAGTCAAACGCCGCTCTGCAACAAATTAAGCAGCGCGCTTTTCAAAATGGTCTCGACCTCTGTGGGTTCTCGACGCATCAGTCTTTCGTTTCTCCAGATGCTGATAAGCGACGACGAAACATTGACCACACGATTCATTGCATCGAACTTGCCTACGCTCTCGGCATTCCGACGATTCGCGTGAACACCGGTCGTTGGGGAACGATCAAAGGTTTCGACGCACTCATGGCAAACAAAGGGATCGAACCGATCCTGCCTGGATACACGGAAGACGAAGGATTCAAATGGGTCATCGACAGTCTGGAGAAATGCCTTGCCAAGGCGGAAGAGTGCGGTGTCGTCCTCGGTTTGGAAAATCACTGGGGACTCGGACGCACCGCAGAAGGCGTCATCAGGATTGTTGACGCGATCAAGTCTCCCTGGTTGCGAGCGACTCTGGATACCGGAAACTTTCTGGAACGTCAGTACGAGCAATACGAAATGCTCGCTCCTTACGCTGCATTCGTTCAGGCCAAAACCTACTTCGGCGGTGGCACCTGGTATACGCTCGATATCGACTACGACCGCGTTGCCAGGATTCTTTCGAATGTGAATTACACAGGCTACGTCTCACTTGAATTCGAAGGCAAAGAGAAACACGAAACAGCGATTCCTCAAAGCCTCAGCATGTTAAGAAAAGCCTTCGGTTAAAGTTTTTCACGCTGTTTTCAATACCTCACACACGGCACTGTTTCGGCGATGGACGATTCTTTACTCGATGCGTTTGATCGATCAGAACTCGTCAGTCTTCGACGTCGGCTCGGAAACTGGTTCAAGAAGCATGGGCGTGTTCTTCCTTGGAGAGAGACTCACGATCCGTACCGAATTTGGATCAGTGAAATCATGCTTCAGCAGACGACTGTGAAGGCGGTCGTTCCGTATTACGAAAAGTTTATTACGCGATTTCCAACGGTTGTTGAACTCGCCGCTGCTTCTGAAGAAGAGGTGCTTCAAAACTGGGAAGGACTTGGGTATTACAGTCGCGGTCGAAACCTGCGTAAGGCTGCAATTGTTATTCAAGAGAACTTTAACGGTCAGTTTCCAGAGGATCTTTCGAGCCTGATTTCTCTACCAGGAATTGGACGTTATACCGCCGGGGCGATTCGATCTTTTGCGTTTGATCTCCCAGCTCCGATTGTCGAGGCGAACACACTGCGACTCTACTGTCGATTGCTCAACTACGATGGGGATCCACGCAGTCGCGATGGTGAAAACCTGCTGTGGGCATTCGCTGAAGTTCTGCAAGCAAGGAAGAATTCCGGTCGCTTGAATCAGGCTCTCATGGAAATTGGTTCGCAGGTCTGTACGCCTGTCGCGCCAGATTGCGAGCGATGCCCGCTAAAAATTCATTGCCGCGCAGTTGCTGTAGGTACTCAAGAATCTGTTCCACAAAAGAAAGCTCGACCGCAGGTCACACATGTTGCGGAAGCAACAATCGCCGTTCGCTTCGGTAATCGTTACCTGGTAAGGCAGCGACAAGCAGGCGAACGCTGGGCTGGGATGTGGGACTTTATTCGATTTCCGATTGATTCAGTAACGTTCAAGCAAAAGCTCTCACCGAAAAATCTAGCAACTCTCAATTCTGAGGTTTGTGAGAAGTTGTCGGATCGGTGGGGACAGAGCGTTGATGTGCCAGTAATCATTACCGAAATCCGCCATAGCGTCACACGCTACCGAATTCGGCTGATTTGCGTGTCCGCAAACCTCGTCGGACGAGTGTCAAAGAGGAGTATCCCAAGTCACTCCCAATGGGCCAACCTGAAGCAACTCGACGAACTCCCGATGCCGGTGACCGGTCGGCAATTTGTGAATCTTCTCAGGAAGCAACCTTGAGGAGCTTCTGCACTGAATCATGTTTCCATTTCGAACTTCGGGAATTGTTCTTGCAGCTCATTGGCGAGTCTTAGACATCATTGAGTAGTGCGATTTTTCTAATCCGCTTCGAAATATTTCTTCACCAACTCTTCTGATGTCTTCGGTGTAATCGGAGTGATGAGTGCGATAGCGATGATGGAGGCTGCCAGGGAGACAACGACCGGTGAGAGGCCGAACAGAGTGATTGGGTTGGTGAACTCTCCGCCTTGTCGCCAACTCTCGGCATGCATTGCGAGGTGAACTCCGAAGCCGACGAGCATTCCGCCCATGCAACCGATGGCGTTGGATCGCTTCCAGAAGAGGAGGGCCACGACTGGGAAGAGGAAGCATGAGGCGAGGCCGCTGCCGACATAGACGATAATATCTTGCAGGTATTGCGGAGGATTGATCGCACAGACTAGGGCAATCGTTCCGATGACCAGGGTCGTCAAGTAGCAAAGCCGCTTAATCGTTTTCTCACTGGCGTTCGGGCTGATGTTTCGTTGATAGACATCACGAACCAGCGCGGACGAAATGACCAGCAGGAAACTGTCCACGGTCGACATCACAGCTGCAAACGGTGCGGCAATGAGTAAACCGGCGAGCCAGCCGTGTCCGACGTTTTCTGTCAAAGTGACAGCCATAGCAGGCATGATTCGGTCTGCTTCATTCTCCATGCCTGGCAATATGATTCGTGAATAGCAGAAGATGATCACGAGTGGAAAGTAGATTAGCCCGTAGTAAATTGTGACCGTGATGATTGATCTTCGTAGTGTTCGGGAATCTTTGAAAGCCATCAACCGAACCATGTACTGTGGCTGACCGGTCCCTGAAATTGCCCACATGAAGAAGAATGAAATTGCCATGCCAAGCGGAAGGAAGCCAGCAGCGGCAGCAACTTCTGCATCGGTCGGACCATCTTTTTTCTGTTTTGCGTCTCCAGTCTCTTTGGCAGGTGGCATTGGTGCTGGACCAGAGACGTAATGCCCGCGCTGTCCCGCTCCGTACTGATAATCTTTGAAGTCACCAAAGCGGGCAACGAGACCGATCAGGGATCCTTCACCAGCGTGTGTATACCCTTTCACAATTGCAATTTGGCGTACTTCGCCTGCATCTGTATTCACTGAAGTCCAGAGACCGTCATCGTGGCTCTCAATGAGATTTGCCCAGAGCTTTTCGATCTCTTCTGGAGTTCGAATTTCTACGGTATCGATATCGGTGACAATCTTCGCATCTGCCGGGACTGAGATCGTCCCGCTGAGACGGAAGAGTTGGCGGTTTCCGTCTGTGTCCTCTTGAGCAATCCAGATGTTATTCAACCCACGCGCGCTCTCCTCTGCCTCGTCGAGTTCGATCGTTGCCGTTCCAAGTCGCGGTGGAATCATCCTCGCCATTTGTTCGGTGCCAGCCTTCATTCCACCGATTTGAGATAGCGTGAGCGGTAGCATAATCGCAACGCCTGCGACCATCACGATTCCTTGCATGACGTCGGTCCAGACCACTGCGTGGAAGCCACCGTATGTCGTGTAGACGATGACCAACCCGCCGAAAATAACTAGGCAGCTAAAGTAGCCAGGATCAACTTCGTTGAAGAATTCAAAACCATTGACCATTGAGCTAACGGAACCGCTCAGCCACTGAAACGCACTCACATCCTGAACAAGTGTTTGCAGGATGATGCTGCCAGCCTTAAATTGGGCAATCAGATTGAACGACAAAAAGAAGACGATGAGCAGTGTTGCCACAAGTCCAAAGGTTCGGCTGTTAAAGCGGTCTCTAAGAACGTCGGGAATCGTGATCGCTCCACTTTTGCGAGCAACCTGATTCACACGTTTACCGAGCAAACCCATTGTGCAAAGTGGGTAGACCATATAGCTCGCGATCCACAATGCGAGAATCCATCCGTGGGTATAAATCTTCGCAGGAAAGCCGGTGAAGCTTCCGCCAGACGCACTCGTGGCAGCAAACGTCAGTGCGAAAGCCCACATGCCCAGCCCACGACTTCCGAGGAAGTATTCACTGAGAAAGTTGCGACCTTTCAAAAGCTTATTCGCAAAACCGGCAATCACAAAGACCAGCAATGTGTAAACTAGGAACGTCCAGATCGCGGCACTAGAAGCACTCACGGCGAGTATTTGTGTGGGAGCAGGGAAGGGCATAAGAGGAGATCCCGAATAGGTAGGCGGGGGAAGAGTTCAATTAGAAAACGAAGGCGAGAAGGTTATTTCGAGAGCGGCACTTCGTCCTCGGCTTGACCGAGGTCATCATCTTTGATGTAGAACAAGCACATGAGAATTGAGAGCACACCGGAAACGAACCAGGGAAATGCGACACCCCAAAAAATCCATGAGGGGATGCCCCATGTCATCGTGAGTTCCCAGTTTTCGGTGGTTGTCTGAAATCCAGTGAAGTAGCAATACGGGACAGTCCAGGCAAAACCGAGTCCCCAGATGATCAGTATGATGATGCCTTCACGTTTGGAGTTCACATAGACCGGGTCGGCGGTGGGTGAGTTCATCGATGTTTCCTGGAACGATATGAATAAATCACGATATGTTGCTTCAGCTCTGAGTTTTAGGGTGTTTCGCCGCGCACTTACAAGTGTGTGGCGAAGCGTTGCAAGAGAAATTCCACATCCTGCCTTGGAATCAACCCCTGCCAAGAAGGCAGTTTTGCAGTTGTCAAAAAAGTCCAGTGGAAGCGTAACAACTGTAACACAAGTGGTTTATGAATTGTTTCCACCGCTTGGCACAGAGGTTGCTTTTGGCGTGGGCTGTATGTTTTACGTGTCAATCCAGGCAGTCGTCAGAGTTGCCTGGAGTTATTATGGTCAAGTCTGGCATTTATCGTGCCCGCGGGTGGGATTGTCGCATACGTAAGTAGTTTGCCGCGAGGCAGAAAGCGACAGTGTCAACCAATAGTGGTATACAACGCTGGATGATGAGGAGCAGCCGTGGCCAAGTTAATGAGCTTTGATGATGACGCCCGCAAGCAATTGTTGGCAGGGGTATCCAAGTTGTCGCGCGCCGTCGCGAGTACCCTCGGCCCTCGTGGTCGGAACGCAGTATTAGACAAAGGTTGGGGTTCCCCCAAAGTCACCAAAGACGGAGTGACCGTCGCAGAAGATATCGAACTGGAAGATAAGTTCGAGAACTGCGGAGTTCAACTCGTCAAGGAGGCCGCTTCCAAAACGGGAGATGTCGCTGGTGATGGAACCACAACAGCAACGGTACTCGCCGAAGCTGTCTATCGCGAAGGATTGAAATTCATTGCCGCCGGAGCCGCCCCAGTGGCGTTGCAACGGGGTGTGCAAAAGGCGATTGACGCCGTGACTGAACACTTGGCGAAAATTGCCAAGCCAGTCGATGCCACCGACAAGAAGGCGATTGAAACAGTCGCTACGATTGCCGGCAACAACGACAAAGGGATCGGCAAAATTCTTGCCGACGCTCTGATGAAAGTTGGGAAGGATGGCGTGATTACGGTCGAAGAAGGCCGTGGCATGCAGACCGACGTTGAACTCGTCGAAGGGATGCAGTTCGAACGTGGTTATCTTTCACCGCACTTCGTTACAAACGAAGATGATCAGGAAGCAGTTCTTGAAAACTGCTGTATCCTCATTCATGAAGAAAAAATCAGCAACGCCCGCGACCTCGTTCCACTCCTGGAGCAGATCTCGAAAGCTGGCAAGAACCTGCTGATCATTGCTGAAGATATTGAAGGCGAAGCCCTCGCAACGTTGGTTGTCAACAAGCTGCGGGGAATCGTTTCCGTTTGTGCAGTGAAAGCACCAGGCTACGGTGATCGTCGTAAGGCGATGATGCAGGATCTGGCGATTCTCACAGGCGGCAAAGCCTTCTTCAAAGATCTCGGCGAAAAACTGGAAACAGTTCAACTCACAGATCTCGGAACAGCCAAACGAATTCGCATCAGTACCGAGAACACAATCGTTGTTCAAGGTGGCGGAAAGAAAGCGGATGTCGAAGGACGTGCCGCTCAAATTCGAGCCGAAATCGAAACGACCGACAGTGAATATGATCGCGAAAAATTGCAAGAACGTCTTGCGAAACTCGCCGGTGGTGTTGCTCAGGTCAACGTCGGTGCCGCAACTGAAACCGAAATGAAGGAACGCAAAGACCTGATCGACGATGCTCTCGCTGCAACGCGAGCTGCCATCGAAGAAGGCATCGTTCCTGGTGGTGGAGTTGCACTTCTTCGTGCTGCTGAGGCGATCAAAAAAGTGAGAGCCAAAGGAGACGAAGGTCTTGGCGTTCAACTCATCAAAAACGTCCTCGAAATGCCGCTCCGAAAGATCGCTGAAAATGCTGGTCAAGATGGAGCTGTTGTTGCGAACACTGTTCGCAAGAGTGACGACGTCAACTTCGGCTACGATGCACTCAACGACAAATATGGCGACATGTTTAAGTTCGGTGTTGTCGATCCCGCCAAGGTCGTTCGTACGGCTCTGCAAAATGGAGCCAGCGTTGCTGCTCTGCTCATGACAACCGATTCGATCATCGTCGACGAACCTGTCGAAGAAGATGATGATCACCACCATGACGACCACCACGATATGGGTGGCATGGGCGGAATGCCAGGAATGGGCGGCGGAATGCCAGGCATGGGCGGCGGAATGCCAGGAATGGGTGGCATGCCAGGTATGGGCGGCTTCTAGTTCGCTTTGTCCCAGTAGCTGTTCAAACAAGCAGCCTTACATCAACAAACTTTCCGGGGAGACCCGGATTTCAAAATACTAAGTCAGGGAGTTATTGAAGATGACGCTTAATCCTCTTGATGATCGTGTCGTTGTGCGTCCTTTGGATGCTGAAGAAACCACCGCTGGTGGAATCGTTCTGCCAGATTCGGCACAGGAAAAACCACAGCGTGGCAAAGTCATCGCCGTTGGTCCTGGACGTTTGCTGGAAAGTGGCGAACGTTGTGCAGTCAGCGTTATCGTTGACGACGAAGTCCTGTTCGGCAAATACGGTGGAACAGACATCGAAGTCGATGGCGAAGAAATTAAGATTCTTCGCGAAGGCGATATCCTTGCCAAAGTCGTTGGCTAGAGCCAACTCAAGATTTATTTCGTACGGAGTCGCAGGGACTGTCTCTCGACTCCGCCAGTTTCCATACAAAATTGTCTTTCGGTTTATGGCAAACGCTGCCTGTCCGAATACAGATTCAGCGAATACTGACATCTACCCTCAACGAGGAGTCCCGAGGTGGCAAAACAATTACTCTTTGAAGATCACGCACGCCTGAAATTGCAGCGTGGTGTGAATACGCTTGCGGACGCAGTTGCCGTAACCATGGGACCGACCGGTCGAAATGTGATCATCGACAAGAGCTTCGGCAATCCTGTCGTCACAAAAGATGGCGTCACGGTTTCCAAGGAAGTCGAACTCGATGATCCCTACGAAAACATGGGGGCAAAACTTGTCAACGAAGTTGCGACCAAAACCAGCGATATCGCTGGTGACGGAACAACAACCGCGACAGTTCTGGCTCGTGCGATTTACTCGGAAGGTCTCCGCAGTATTTCGATGGGAGCAAACCCAACCGTCGTACGAAAAGGGATCGAAAAAGCAGTCGATGCCGCGATTGAATTTCTGGAAGAATTCTCGCGACCCGTTTCCGGTAAAAAAGAAATCGAACACGTCGGTGCGATCTCTGCCAACAATGACTCCGAAATTGGCAAACTGATTGCCAATGCGATGGAGCAAGTTGGTCGCGATGGAGTCATTACCGTCGAAGAAGGAAAGTCGAACGAAACGACTCTCGAACTCGCCGAGGGAATGCAGTTCGACAAGGGGTACATCTCCCCTTACTTCGTGACTGATGCTTCGGAAATGAAATCGGTCCTTGAAGATTGCTACATTCTTCTGTTCGAAAAGAAAATCTCCAACCTGCGAGACTTCATTCCGCTTCTGGAAAAAATCTCTCAGACCGGCAAACCGTTATTGGTTGTTGCCGAAGATGTTGATGGCGAAGCACTCACTGCACTCGTCGTGAACCGTCTCCGTGGAATCCTGAACGTCTGTGCTGTCAAAGCTCCTGGCTTTGGCGATCGTCGCAAAGCGATGCTCGCTGACATGGCAGTTCTGACTGGTGGAACGTTGATTTCCGAAGAACTCGGTATCAAGCTGGAAGGCGTCGAACTCGAACAACTTGGACAAGCCACCAAAGTTGAAGTCGACAAAGATTCCTGCACCATCATCGGTGGAGCCGGTAACCAAGCTGATATTCAAAAGTGCGTTGGTCAAATCAAGCGACATATCGAAGCGACTGACAGCGAATATGACCGCGAAAAGTTTCAAGAACGTCTCGCCAAACTGACCGGTGGCGTTGCCATCATCTCAGTCGGTGCTGCGACTGAAGCTGAGATGAAGCAGACCAAAGCCCGCATGGAAGACGCCCTGCACGCAACGCGAGTAGCCGTTGAAGAAGGAATTCTACCAGGTGGTGGAGTTGCTCTTCTGCGTGCGATCGAAGTTGTTCAAGAGGTCAAAGCCAGAGGCGACGAAAAGATCGGTGTTGAAATCATCACCCGAGCTTTAGAAGCCCCAATCCGGCAGATTGCGAGCAACTGCGGAGAAGACGGTTCCGTGATTGCTGACGAAGTCAAGAACCTCGAGCAAGCGACTCACGGTTACAACGCTGTCAACGGAAAATACGGCGACATGTACAAAGCTGGTGTCATCGATCCTGCGAAAGTTGTGAAGAGTGCCTTGCGTTACGCAGCCTCAATTTCAGGATTGATGCTGACGACTCAGGTTCTCGTGACCCGAACAGACGATCTCGAAGGTGGCGACAAAGCCGTCGTCGAAGGAGCTGTTCGCTAACGGAATCTTGCAGCAACTTTTGTTGCGAAACAGATATGAATTCGGCTCGTCGAGCCACACGAGCCACCGCTTACCCCGGTGGCTCGCTGTTTGTTACGACTTCGTCTTCACACCTGAAATCAATCGCGTAAGATTAAAGTGAGAATGTAGGGCTGGTTCCACCGGCCCTACTGACAAATCGTGTCAAACCGCCTTAATATCGTTTCCCGTTCCTGGAACGTTTCAAAATGTCGACCAAGCGTTGTTTTTACGAAGTCCTTGAAATCACTAAGACGTCGACGTCCGTCGAGATCAAGAAAGCGTACAAGAAACAGGTGCTGCAGTATCATCCTGACCGCAACCCTGGCGATGAAGATGCGACTGAAAAGTTCAAAGCGGCGGCTGAGGCGTACGACATTCTCGGCGACGACGAAAAGCGGCAGCGGTACGATCAATATGGTCATGCTGGAGTTCAAGGGGCACGTGGTCAGGGAGGCGGCTTCCATGACGTCGGAGACATCTTCGAAGCCTTTGGTGACCTCTTTGAAGGATTCGGTTTCGGAGGTGGTCGTTCGGGTGGACGTCGAACGCGTGCTCGCGGAGCCGATCTGAAAACCGCTCTTCAAATCGACTTACCGGAAGCTGCGAAAGGTGTCGACAAAGAAATTGAGATCAGGCGCAAAAAGCCCTGCGAACGCTGCGATGGCTCCGGTGCCGAACCGGGACACACACCGGAAACGTGCGACTACTGTGGCGGTCATGGTCAAGTCGTCCAGTCGCAAGGTTTCTTCAGAATGCAGACCACCTGCCCAACGTGCCGGGGTTCAGGGAAAGTCATCAGGCACAAATGCAATACGTGCTACGGCTCGGGTCGCGAAGAGGAAGTGGTGACGCGAACCGTCAACGTTCCTGCAGGCATCGATACCGGGCAGCATCTTTGTCTTCGAGGCGAAGGTGAAGCTGGCGTTCAAGGATCAAGTGCGGGCGACCTTTACATTGAAGTCCACGTCAAAGAACACGCAATTTTTCATCGTGAAGGGCCTCACCTGCTCTGCGAAATTCCGATCACATATTCACAAGCAGCCCTCGGCGCTTCGATTGAAGTTCCGTTGATTGATGGCACACATTCGTTGAAAATTCCAGCAGGAACGCAACCGAGCGAGATGTTTCAACTTCGCGGCAAAGGGATGCCTGACCCACGCGGTCGCGCTGCCGGAGATTTGCACGTCGAGATTCAAGTCGTGGTCCCGAAGAAACTGAGTGAAGAACACCGCGAGTTGCTGAATCAACTCGCTGTGCATGAAGAAGCGGAAGTTCACCCACATCAGAAGAACTGGTTTGAACGCCTGAAAGAATTCGTTACCGGTCCCGAGAGTGACGAAAGTTGAGAGTCCAGAGCCGAGAGTAATGTAGGGTCCGCTCCGCGGACCACTGAAACGACAATCCATGATCGGTCCGCAAAGCGGACCCAACGGTGCTACCACGCGAGAAAAAAGAATGTCGACAGAGACTCCAGAAAACGAACTCCCTCAAGATGACCTCGATCAGTCACGGACTGGCGAGCAATCGGAAGAGAGCGATACCGAAGTTGATCCCCTCACTGCGATGCAGGATGAGCGAGATCAATATCGTGATCAGTTCTTGAGAACTGCTGCCGAGATGGAAAACTTTCGCAAGCGAGTCAATCGTGAGCGAGTCGAAGAGCGAAAGTACGCGAGCATCGGCTTGATCGGTGACTTGCTGCCTGCAATTGATAACTTGCAACGCGGGCTGGATGCTGCAGCGGATGACGATTCTGCTGGAAATGTGCTGCAAGGCGTCCAAATGGTCCTGAAGCAATTCGAAGAAATTCTCACTCGACATGGCGTGGAACCGATTACGGCTCAGGGAGAGCTATTCGATCCTAACTTGCACGAAGCCCTGCAACAGCGACCGACGAATGAAGTTCCCCCGATGACAGTGATTGACGTTCTTGAACGCGGCTTCAAGCTTGGCGATAGAGTCATCCGCGCCAGCAAAGTGATCGTTTCGTCAGAAGTAGAGGATGGAGAATAGGGAATAGAGCATGGAATGCTATCACACTCTCTTCTTTTCCCCTGACACTCAATCTCTTGCCCCCTCAACCTCTCAATCCCTTCTCTTCAACATTGTTGGTCCCACCGATGCCTACTTACGATTACAAATGCAAAGACTGCGAACATACCTGGGAAGAATTCCAGTCAATCACGGCAAAGCCGACGAAGAAATGCCCTGAATGTGGCAAACGAAAGGCCGAGCGCCAGATCGGACCCGGCGCCGGAATTATCTTCAAAGGTTCCGGTTTCTACCAAACCGACTACCGCTCCGACTCCTACAAGAAAGCCGCCGCCGCAGACAAAAAACTGTCCGAGCCAAAAAAGTCGGAAAGCAAGTCAGCGTCGAAATCAGATTCCAAACCGAAGAGCAGTTCGTCAGATTAAATCTCTGATCTCACTTCTGTGTGATTGGAATCGACATGGAGAGTACAACGAAGCAGGTCATCCGCGATCTGAAATGGGTTGTGAATAGTCCGTCATTGATTCGGCCTCCGCTGCATGAAGTGGCAACGTTTGACGCATCGGCTGTCAGCCTGGATGCACTGGGGCAACTTCTCGGTGAGCGAAAGAACTTCCGTGTCGGACGATACTTTGAGTCACTCGTCAATCTCTGGATTGAAAGCATCCAAGGCTGCGAAATCGTCGAGTATCAGAAGCAACTCTTCGAAGGAAATCGGACGATTGGGGAAATTGATTTTCTGTACCGCAACTTCGCTGGGGAATTAACGCATCTGGAAACGGCAGTGAAGTTTTACCTGCACTATTCAGGAGAACATCGGGACGGCAGTCATTTCATCGGGCCGAATTCGTCAGACAACTTTGAGCAGAAGTGCCATAGACTTTTCGGCCAACAGATGAAGTTAGGACAGCGATACTACCCGGAAGTTTCTCGTGTTGAGGCCTTTGTGAAAGGACGAATTTTCTATCACCCCGAATCACTTCCTCCAACGATTCTTCCAGAGCAACTCTCCACTTCACATTTACGAGGGAATTGGATTCATGCAAACGAGTTGCACTGGCTGGATGGTTTTCATGCAGAGTCTTTTTTCTTCATTCAGCAAAAACCACACTGGCTTGCGGATGCAATCGCTGATCTTTCGGAACCAAATTTAAAGAGTCGCCAGGAAATTCAGGCAATCTGTCGCGATCATTTTCAAGATTCGATCCGCCCATTTCTCATCAGTGCGATGGAACTTCAAAACGATTTGTACGTCGAGTACAACCGGTTCTTTGTCGTCTCGGAGAATTGGCCGAACTGTCGATAAGCCTCACCATTATTTTCAACTGTGAGAGTGTTTCGGTTCAGCTGATTTGTTATCTTCAGAGGTGAAGAGAAAAGGTTTCGCGATTATTCATTATCACTGGGAGAAATAGAGATGCGTTTTGGGTTTCTCATGATGTTCTTGGTCTCAAGATTATTCTGTTTGTCAGGCAATATTGAAGCTGCGGACAACCAGAAACCTGCTAAACTCAGCAAGGCAGTGACTATCGAAATGGATTTTCTCATCTCGTTACCAGATGATTATGAATCGAAGAAAAAGTGGCCGCTGATTTTGTTTCTTCATGGAGCTGGTGAGCGTGGTGACGATTTGGAACTGGTTAAGTTTCATGGTCCTCCGAAGCTGATATCAAATGGGCAGAAATTTCCGTTCATTGTCGTTTCACCGCAATGCCCCAAGGAGGAATGGTGGCATTTAAAAGTTGACACTTTGAATATGCTCCTTGATGAAATCGAAGATAAGTACAATGTTGATTCAGAACGAATCTATGTGACCGGTTTGAGCATGGGAGGGTTCGGAACCTGGAGTCTCGCAACACGATCTCCCCATCGGTTCGCTGCCATTGCTCCAATTTGCGGAGGAGGAGATCGGCAATTTGCGAAACGTTTGAAGCATCTTCCAGCGTGGGTTTTTCATGGAGCGAAAGATACCGGTGTTCCCCCGATCAGGTCCACCGAAATGGTTGACGCACTCAAAGCCGCAGGCGGCACCCCCAAGTTGACGATCTACCCCGAAGCGAAACACGATTCCTGGACTGCAACCTACGACAACCCGAAGTTGTATGAATGGTTTCTGCAACATAAGCGAATTCCGCCGGAACCAAAGAAGTAAAGCTCGTTTCTCAAAGTCTCTTCCGCTGTAAATGTCGAACGACCGGCATTTCGCCTGTGCACTTAGTGGAATTGTTGGCAATGATGTCGACTCGGCTCAAAATCGCTACACTACGATCCGATGTTGATTCCTGTGTGAGAACCTGGATTCAGGGTCAGTCGGGGTAGGGATTGATCGAATTTGACTAACAAGATTGATGTGACGATGAGTATTGAGTGGGAATTGCCAAATATCGGCGAAGGCGTTGAAGAGGCTGATGTTGCGGAGATTCTTGTCTCTGTCGGCGAAACCGTTGAAGCCAATCAGGCGCTCATGGAACTTGAAACTGACAAGGCGGTCATTGAATTACCAGCTCCTGGAGCAGGTGTGATCAAGAAAATCCTTGTTGACTCGGGGGGCACGCTGCAAGTCGGACAGGCCTACATGGTGGTCGAAGAAGCCGGAGAGGCTGTCAGTCCCGACAATGCTCAAGATGAGACTTCGACCAGTTCCGATGAGAGCAATTCCAAAACTGAAGAGCCTGAAACCGTGACGGAAGCGGTGCTGGCGGTTGAAAAGGCAAGTGAAGAGGAGAAATCCCAGACCGTCCCAACCGAAATCGTGACCGGTTCCGTCGATTTCAAGCTTCCGCCCTTGGGAGAAGGTGTTGACTCTGCCGACATTGCTGAAATTGTGGTTACTGAAGGGGATTCGGTTTCTGTCGGCGATCCGCTCATGGAACTTGAAACCGAAAAGGCAGTCATGGAACTGCCGAGCGAACATGCCGGCAAGATCATCAAAATTCATGTCTCCGAGGGAGACACGGTTGGTGTCGGCTCGGTCGTGGTGACCTTCGAAGCGACAAGCACGGTCGGTTCCCCGCAAGCCTCTCCTGTCATCGAGACGCCGCAATCAGAAGCTCCCGAAGAAAAGCAGGCAGCCAAACCGGCGTCGTCCTCAGCACCGGCACCGACACAACCCAGCAAGACGCCAGTGGTCTCTGTGACATCAGAGCCTGTTTCGGAAGACTCGTCCAATGGAACTCCGGTTCCTGCGGCACCTTCAACGCGTCGTTTGGCGCGGGAGTTAGGAGTTGACCTTCGTGATGTCTCCGGGACTGGAAGTGGCGGACGCATTAGTTCGGAAGATGTTCAGGCGTACGTGAAAGGTCGTTTGCTGGGAACTGCTCTCAGCAAAGCTGCATCGGGATCAAGTGGGGCGGTGCTCGCGGCTGGTTCCATTGCACCACCGCCGTTGCCGGATTTCTCGAAGTACGGAGTCATTGAACGTGAGAAGATGAACAAGCTGGCACGGACGGCCGCCGAGAATCTCACTGTCTCTTGGAATGTCATCCCACATGTCACACAACACGACCGAGCCGATATCACCGAACTCGAAGCCGCACGAAAACGATTCGGTCAGGGAATCGGCAAGAACGGTCCGAAGATCACCATGACAGCAATCGTCATGAAAGCTTTGACAACCTGTTTGCAAGCGTTCCCGAAATTTAACAGTAGTCTCGATCCAGAGACGAATGAAATCGTCTTCAAGAAATACTTCAACATTGGCTGTGCAGTGGATACGCCGTACGGACTGGTTGTTCCGGTGGTCAAGGATTGCGACCAAAAGAGCATTCTTCAAATCGCCGCAGATGTGACCGACCTGGCAGGTCGAGCTAGAGACCGCAAGCTGACCATGGACGAGATGCAGGGAGCGACCTGTACCGTCACGAATCTTGGTGGCATCGGAGGAGTCGGCTTCACTCCCATCGTGAACTATCCGGAGGTTTGTATTCTTGGAATGTCACGGGGGCAGAAGGAATTGAAATTGATTGACGGTGAAGTTCAAGAGCGTTTAATGTTGCCGGTGAGCCTGTCCTATGATCATCGCGTGGTGAATGGTGCAGACGCTGCCCGGTTCGTCGTGACATTCTGTAACCTTCTGAACGATCCGTTCCAATTGATGACGACAGTTTAAAGATGCGGATTCTCACTGAGATGTTGCATTCTCTAAATTCTGCTCCTATGATGAAGCGGAGACGTTTGCTCTATCGATTCGCGTGCGCGGATCAGCCGAGTGGATACCGTGGTTCGCTGTGTGCTTACCGACTGTATGCTCACTAACAGCGGAATTTGTAATTCGAGGTATTCACGAGTTCAGAGATATGAATCGGCCGACAAGAGACCTTTTTGACGACACGTCGATGACGTTCGGGGAACACCTTGAGGTGCTCCGCGTTCATCTCATTCGAGCCATCATCGGCTTGGTGCTTGTTGTCGTTATTTGCCTGTTGAACGGAACAAAACTCGTCAATGTGATTCGTGGTCCGATCGATCACGCCTTGGCGAAGTATTCGAAACTTCAAGTCGAAGATGATGTCGCCGAAGGTCTCGCCGAACAATTTGGACTCGACACACTTCGTGAATTGTTCTTTGGCGAAGAAGACAAAGTAGAAATTGACCCGGAGACTGGTGAAGAGTACGTCGTTGAGGAAGAATTGGTTCCTCATCCGGAAATCGTAAAAGTGAAAATCCCGGTCAAAGAGTTGGTCAAAGCGTTACATCGTGTCGACCCCAAAGCCTATCCATCAGCTGACGCAACCACTTCAGAGACGCCAGACAAGGGCGATGCCGCATCTTCCGAATCGGATGAATCTAGCGAGGAGCCGAGCGTTGTTCTCTCCTTGACTGCACCGGAGTTCGCGCAATTTCAAGCAACGGTTCAACAATCACGTCGAGCGATCACGCTGAATGTTCAGGAAGCGTTTATTACCTACATCAAAGTTTCGGTGATTGCAGGAGTTGTTTTTTCGAGTCCCTGGCTTTTCTACCAGATGTGGCAATTTGTTGCTTCCGGACTTTATCCACACGAGAGAAGATACGTCTACCTGTACGGCGGAATCAGTTTGGTTCTCTTCCTGGTCGGCGCGGCGTTTTGTTTTTATGCCGTCTTTCCATTCGTGCTGAACTTCTTGTTGAAGTTTAATGCGACACTGGAAATCAGTCCGCAAATCCGCATCTCCGAATGGATCAGTTTCGCCGTGATGCTTCCGTTGATGTTCGGGATTAGTTTTCAACTTCCGTTGGTCATGCTGTTTCTTGAACGGATTTCCATTCTCAATGCGGAACAGTACAAAGAGCAACGCCGAATGGCAGTTTTGGTCATCGCAATTCTGTCGATGCTGCTGACTCCGGCGGACCCGATGAGCATGTTGTTGATGATGCTTCCGTTGATCTTCCTGTACGAGTTGGGAATCAAACTTTGTAAGTGGGCACCATCGTCGAGTCCATTCGAATCCGAACCTCTCACATAGACGTATCTGACCATCTGTAACTGATGATGAGTGCATCTAGATGGAACACTGAACTCGAGGTCGCGATTTAGTTCTGCTTCTCCAGTTCAAGCATCGCTTCAAACATCCCGCGACCGATGCGGTTGAACCAGATGGCGCTGCCCAGGTAGTGATACTTGCGGTCCGAGCCGGTGAGCTTCCATTCTTCAAAGTTGTCTTTCCATTTCGGGTACAGGTTTTCCGCTGCCTTGTCGACCAGCACATCCGTGCGAACGGCTTTGACATTGTCTTTGAACTCTGGCAGAGTTTCCATTTCAAGCTGTGCTTCCTGAATTGCCAACATTGCACCCTTTGCAGGTTCCGATCCATTCTGTCCCATCACTCCGATGATGAACGGAAGGTTCGGAGCTTTCAGGTCTTTACGAATGTCCTTGATGAAGTGCGTCATGTTCGCCGCGTATTCTTTTTCGGCACCACCATACTGGTCGTTCCATCCTTGAAACCAAACGAAGCCTGCCAATTCCAACTGCTTTCCCCGTAGTGCGGGAAACAACGTTTCGAAGTCCTCGAATGTCTCCTCGATCTCGCCCATCATCTCACGGTATGAAGAACCGTACTGACTTTTGATTTCTTCCATCGTTGGAAGAGGATCAGTTCGGTTGTTTTTCTTGTTTCGTTGCTGAGTTCGTTCCACTGCTTGCTTCAGTTCTGCCTGCAACTTTTCATCACTCGGCAAACCTGCCGAAGGCGAGCGGAACTTCTGAATCAAAGAGTGCCCGCCCCACGCTGTTTTGATGAGGAGAACAGTTTCGTCAGAGTGATTTCCCATGAGCGTACCAAACTCTAGCTCGACGCCAGTCCGCCCCGGGCTACCGTAGCCGACAGTCAGACCACCCTTGCGGTCGAGATATTTTATGAAGACGTCATCGCGAACCAGCCATTTCCCACCGCTGCGAAAATGCTCGAACAGCTCTTTTGTTTCAGGAGCCTGAGCCTGGTGCTCAAGGAGTTCATTCTTCGCCTTGCCTTCCATATTTGATTGGCCAGCAAGAACAAAGACTTTCACTTTGCCCTCTTCCCCTGCACTGTGCTGGGAATTGCAAGTTAGAAAACACGTGGCAATTAGAGTCGATAAAACAAACGGAAACTGACACCTCATCACTTCATCCTTCTGCTCAATAAATGATCAATCTAAGATGACATCAGGGTCACCAACTCGCTTGCAGTCACCACCACATTTCGTGGTGACTGACTCTATCTCGCACGCGGGCGGCTACTCTCCGCTCGCCAGCGACCGTTCGAAGAACTCCACGAAGTTTCGGGACATGATTTTTTCGATATCTTCGCTCGTGTAGTTACGGGCGTCGAGGATGGCTGGGATTTTGGTGAGGTCGGCGATGGTGTCGAGATCGCCGGGGCATTGTTCTTTGCCGAAGCCACCGTCGAGGTCAGTGCCGATACCGGAGTGATTGGCGTTGCCAGCGAGTTGACAGACATGGTCGATGTGATCGCAAACGTCTTCCATCGAAACCGTATCTGCGGGAGTCACTTTCTTGATATAATCCGGTTTAATCATCCAGTTATCGAACGCGGCTCCGATGACCGAGCCGCGAGCGATGAGCGCCTTCATCTGATCGTCATCGAGTTGTCGATCTCCCGGGACCAGGACCCGACTGTTGTGATGGCTCGCGAGAACTGGACCTTCAAAAATGTCGAGTGCTTGCCAGAACGATTCATCCGCGAGGTGTGTCGCATCGAGCAGCATGCCGACTTTGTCCATCTCTTTGAGAAGCTGAATACCATCGTCGGTCAGCGGTCCTTCGCTGCCGGTGCCGTGGCAGTATTCATTCGGTCCGTAATGCCCTGGTCCAACAATTTGCAACCCGGCATCGTACCATTCTGCGACTTGCGTCGGCTCCAGAATTGGCGGAGCACCTTCCATACTAAGGATGTATCCGACCGGCGGAGCGTCACCTTCTGGGTTTGCAAGATAGTCTCGCCACAATTTTGCATGCGCACTCAGCGCCGAGGAATTCGGCAGGCTCTTGATGACTCCCTTTCGTTCGAGTGATCGGTAATATGCCAACTGACCGTGTGCGGCAGCGTATGAGGATTCACGCCCCTGGTAGAACGTCAACTCCGCATGCTTGCGATGCAATCTCGGCAGCAGCGTGGCAATCACGATACCAATTCCACCCCGCACAAGTTCAGGGTAAGAGACGGTACACTCACCGGGAATGATTCCTTCAAATTTATCTTCAAACTCACGCAGTTCAGCAACGGTCAATTCGAGGTTGCGATTCCATTCGACGGCATTCCAGGCGAGGTCAAGGTGGGCATCAAAAATAAGCATTTGGATTCCTGTGGTGGTTTTTCTTGGTGATTATTTACTACGGAGACACGGAGGCACGGAGATATTTTTGATGTAAAATCCAGGCTGGAGTGTGACCGCAGATGATCTGATGAATGAATTCCGGAAATGTGGGGCACGAATTGTTACAACTTAATGGAGTAAGAAGAACGTCATTACTTTCTCTGCGTCTCCGTGCCTCCGTGGTGAAATCGAATTAACAACTGATCGCTACTTCTTCAAATGTCGATCAGCGAAGTCCATGTACTGCGTCCAGTCGTAATCGGTGACGTCGTGCTTTCCAGTTCGGACGTGATAGCCAATCGTGCCTGTCTTCAAGGCGTGGTCGACAGCGGGGGATTCGTTTTGAGGTTTCTCACCGCCGAGTCCATCAGTGCCAAGCAGGCGGTAGACGGGATCGGCGTATCTGGCGGAGAGGAACTCTCCTTTCGGATCTGCCCATTGATCTTCAATCGCGCTGGCAATGTAAACTGGGCGCGGTGCAATGGCGGCGATGAGCAAGTGTTGATCGACCGGTAGTGCGTTTTCATTGTGATTGTATTTTACAAAGTTGTCACAGAACCAGTGCGGGAACGATGTGTTGATTCGAGTGACCGATTCACCGATTCGTCGACGGTTGAGCGCCGCACCTCCGCAGCCAGAGTCGTTAGAGATGACAAGCGCGAAACGCTCGTCGTTGGCTCCTGCCCAGAGAGATGTTTTTCCCAACCGTGAATGTCCAAAGACTGCGACACGCGAAGCGTCGATGGTCTTTGTTGTTTCCAGGTAGTCGAGAGCCCGACTCAATCCCCACGCCCAGGCAGCGATGCTTCCCCATTGATCGGGTCGCAGCTTGTTCTGTCCTTTGTCGTAGTGATGCCCATGGATTCCATTTTTGAAACCATCGTCGAAGTCGGGGTCGATGTCGCCGTAGTAAATCGTTGCCAACGCATATCCACGGTCGACGATCATTTCGGCAGGCCAGCGAGACGAAGCCGTTCCTCGTGTTTTTTCGGTTGCCTTATTGTCGACGTACCCACGGTCGCTACGATTCCGCATCCAGTTTGTATTGAGTGAAATACCAGGATCGGAATTCGTCGAGTGATTGCCACCGAAGTTCAGAGTAAGGAATGCCGGGACGTTTTCTTTTCCTTTCGGACGAAAGACGAGCATCCTCATGGTCAGCGGAGAATCTCCATTCGCCAGGGTGATGTCAATCTCTTCACGAACCGCTTTGCCACCAAGAGCGTTTTTGTCACGATTCACCAGCTTGGCCGTCACATGACTCGGTGCCTTGGGAGAGCGTCCGTACATTTCCCGGGCGAACGTCTCTATGATTTCCGGTCTACGTTTCGTTCGCCAATCAGCCGCAGTTTTGACAGGTGTTCCATCAAACTGAACGAACGGGTCCGGGAGTTCGTGCGGCGGGATCTTCGCTTCGTCATAAATCGGCTTCGGGACTTGTGCGAGGAGATTCCCAGCCGTCCAGACCGTTAGTGAAATGGTAAAAAAACGACTTAACCAGCGACGCATAATATCCAACTTTCTTCGTAAGACGATCAATTCAAGCTAACTGATATCCGTGAATCTTGATGAGTCGGCTTCGCTTTTTCCAGTCGGGCGGTACAATTTCGATGTCCCAGAGAAAATGAAGGAACTCAGCGAGTTATCACAAGACTCAAGTCAAGTTGTTTTCTACACTCTCTGCAATTCATTCAAAATTTGGTACCACTCGCGAAAGAGTTTATGTCCTCCTGGATTCTTCAGCATTTTCTGAATCCATCTTTCTTCTGGCCCGGAATGGCGTTAATCGCTGCGCCGATCATCATTCATCTCATCAATCGGATGAAGTTTCGCCGGGTCCGTTTTGCAGCGATGGAATTCTTGCTGGCAAGTCAAAAGCAGAACCGGCGTCGCGTGCTGGTCGAGCAACTTCTGTTACTGCTGTTGCGAATTCTGATGATCATGATCGTCGTTGCTCTGATCGCGCGACTCATTCTCGATCCGAATCAGCTCTCTTTATTTCAGGGAGCGAAGTCGCACCATGTGGTAATTTTGGATGATACGGTTTCGATGCAGGATCGACTCAAGGATGAAACTGTTTTCGATAAGGCCAAAGAAACGATTCGGCGATTGGTTGCCGAAGGTGCCGAGACACCGCGATCGCAGGTTCTGACCCTCATCCTCATGTCCGATCCGGAGAAAACACTCTCAGGATTGAGCGAAGCGGACATCACTGACGATCTACTTCTCGAAGTGACGGAAAGGTTGGAAGTTCTCTCCGCGACTCATCAAGCAGCCGATCCGGCGAATGCTCTTCAAGTTGCCCACGAGCGCCTCGCAGAGGATCGATCTGCTGTTCGGCACGTTCATGTTATTTCAGATTTTCGCAAGTCCGACTGGATCGATAACAAGTCTGCCGTGAGCGTTTTGAAGTCGCTCAGCAAAGCGGACATCAAACTCAACTTGGTCAAGTGTGCTCCTGAAGAACACGAGAATCTGAGTGTGACTCATCTCGGTGGACAGGTCGAAGTCGCCGCTGCTGGTGTTCCGGTGACCTTAGAAGCGTCTGTTCGTAATTGGGGAACACGAGATGCCGAAGACGTTCGGGCGGATCTGTTTATTGATGGCAGTCGACTCCCACGAACGATTGATTTCCAGACAATTCCCGCTGGCGAAGAGATGACACGGACTTTCGATGTCATCTTCCAAACGCCGGAGGCGCATGCCGTCAAACTGACGATTCGTGAAGACTCGCTCGAAGCCGACAACCAACGATTTCTTGCAGTGGACGTTCCAGAGGATAATCCGGTGCTGATCATTGATGGCTCTCCCTCGACGGAACAAGCGTTCTATGTCGCCGATGCTCTCGCTGCGAACAAGTCAGTGACAGGCTTTGCGACCAGTGTGCAGACTCCGGAAGACTTGCGGCGCACGCCTCTGGAAAATTTCGACTTGATTTATCTGATCAACGTCCCTGAACTTGCTCCCGATGCGGTCGCCGCTCTGGAGGATTACGTGAAGAGTGGCGGTGGTCTTGTCTGGTATATGGGCGATGCCGTTCGACCTGCTTTTTACAACGAGAAGCTATTCAACGTTGACGAAGGTCTCTTCCCGATCAGGCTGGACGTTGCTCCCAGCGAAACACAACGACCACTCTCCGAATCGAGCGTTCAACCAGATCTTGTGCCTGAGTCGCATCCGCTTTTCAAACTGTTTACGAACGCCGAAGTTCCGATTCTGGATCTCGTCTTTGTCAATCTTGCTTACGGACTTGCCGAATCGACTGAATCACAACCGAATATCGCTGCTGACGTAACAATTCTTGCGAACTTACAAACAGTGCAGCCACTGTTTCTCGAACACAAATTCGGCAAAGGTAAAATCGTGACCTGCCTCACTTC
>DAOUPA010000635.1 GCA_030626405.1 Planctomicrobium sp. | reverse complement strand
CCGCGAAACTCCCAGCGATCCGACACTCGATAGCGCATTTGCATGCGGGGAAAAATATGTTGCTGGTAAGTGAAATCTTGATCGTCCCGGTCGTAACCATATGAATAGCCGATTTGAAGTATCGCGCGTCCTTTTTCAACCAAGCGTGACTCGTCAATCGTCTGAGTCTGGAGCGTCTCCTGATACGTTTCGACATACAAGGCGATGAGATCTTGATCACTGAGAGCGTTGAAGTCGTAACCAACTTGTGCCGGTTCACTAAAAACTTGCTCCGGCGCTAATTTGACGGATTCAAGAGAATGTTGCGCAGAAGTTATTGATGGCTGGAGAACCACATAAACTACACAGATCGACACCAGTACGTGGAGCCTTGCTGGCGGCATCTGTCGTCGGTTGTAGCTTTGATGGTCGGTCATTTCCAAAACGGTTCTCTCAGCGAAACGAAATATGGGCAGATCCGGCTAACGACGAATCTGCCCGAAGCGTCATGTTGGCAATTCACACACCTGAAAGTTTCGAGTGTGTGCATGCCAGCAATCGTTTTTATCGAGTTCGTATGCGACCACGTCCAAATCCGCCGCGTAGCCCTCGGGCATTTCTGCGGAACTGAGGAGTAGTCGTTGTTTGAACTGGAGTCTCAGTTGGTGCCGGGTTTGTTGCGGTGTCAGTGCCAACCGTCACCGGATCGATGACAGTTGATTCTGGAACAACTGGCGATGTTCCGACATCAGGGGTGCCCGTCGGCACATCAATTGGGAGAATCGTTGGAGCATCCACAGGAACGTCCACCGGTGTCTCACCAATGATGAGGCCTCGACGCATCGCTGCATTCGTACGACCACGTGCTCCGGCGGCCATAGTGCGCTCAACGCGCGCATCAATTTTCGCTGGATCAACCCCGCGCGAAATCAAGTGTGCACGGATGTCTTCCAATGAAGGCTGTCCGGTTGGAGTGCTGAATGGTCGCACACCGGCAGCACCTTGATTGGCAGTCAGAATTTGGTCAATGCGTGCATCGACTTGAGCCTGCGTGAGACCACGCTGAGCGAGTTGATCACGCAGTTTGGCAAGCTGTTCATCAGAACGACCCGGCTGAACTGTGTCCGGAATGGTACTTGATCTACTAACGTGCCGCCGAAACGGATTGAGCCGTCCCCAGAATCCAACTGAATCCTGAGCCGGGAGATTCCCCGGCACCGCAAGCATTCCAACGCTTGCAATGAACAACATGAGAAATTGGTGTATCTTCATGATAACCTCCATGTTGAGAACCGTGACAGACATCGGTGAAACAGATCACCGAGCCGACAGGGGCCAAAAAAAAATGGTTGTGCAATTTAAGACGTCAATACCTCCTTTCTGATTCATTGCCCGCAAAAAGAACGTTGAGCGTGTTGGCAGATCGATTCCCAAAAGTCGCGCCAAATCAGGTCAGGTCACTGCATATTGACCTCGTGACCAGTAGAGGCGGGTGGAGTTTCCAGATTGATTGTTGGAAAACGTGACGGACCTTGAGCGGTCACGCACATGGATCCAAGTCGTGACCGTCACTGTCTCATTTGCACAAGTTGTTTTGTTATTGGATGTTGCGGTAGAAATCCGCAGGGAATGTCATGATGGGTTTTTCGTGACATGAGAAATGACAATGGAACTCGAATGAGCTTGTCGATGTTCCCAAAAATCGCTCAACCTTGGGAGGATGAGTTTTCTTACCCATGTGAACGCCTGTAAACGAGGTCTAATACTTTCGTCTGCAAGTGATCGATTCGGCTTTAGGGGCACTCGCAAAGCATGCTTTAGGAGACAGATGTGTGCAGCGATCAGTCGTTTGGGACATACAGCGCAAAGTTTCAAAGAGTTCGACAAGCTTCTAAAATCAGGGATGACAGGCGTTCTATTAACGTGGTACGCTCAGCGGCAAAGCGGCCTTCAGTTTCTAGATACCTTGATTCCAGTTTGGGTCGAACACAACTTCGACATGGATTTATGACATGATAAAGAAGCATCCTCTCCATATCGGTCTCGCTTTGATCCTTCTCGTATTGTCGAGTTTGGCGTCAGCAACTCGTCAGGTTGAAGCGGCACCGCCGGTTCGGTCTGATGTACTTATCGGATTCCAGCAGGCTCCCGGACCGAACGATCTTGCTCTCATTCGAGCGCAAGGTGGACGCGTCAAGTACTCCTACAATCTCGTTCCGGCAGTCGCGGCAAATCTTCCCCAGGAAGCGCTTGCTGGTTTAGCAAAGAACCCGAACATTATCGTCATCGAACCAGACGGAACAGTTCAAGCAATCGGTGAACTTGAGAACGTCTGGGGCGTCACTCGTATTGGAGCAGACATCGCTCACGCGGACGCAGTGACAGGGTTTGGAGTCAAAGTCGCCGTGATCGACTCAGGTGTTGACTACGATCACTTCGACTTGAAGGCAAACTATGCTGGTGGACACGACTTCGTCAATGACGACGATGACCCATTCGATGACAACAGCCACGGGACTCATTGTGCTGGGACGATCGGTGCAGTTGCCGATGGGTTTGAGGCGATTGGAGTTGCACCAGAGGTCGAGTTATACGCTTTGAAAGTCCTCGACAACAATGGAAGCGGATCCTTCAGTGATATCATCGCTGCTCTTGAATGGTGCGTTGTCAATGAGATTCAAGTGACAAACAACAGCTACGGCGCTAGCCAGAATCCCGGATCAATTGTCGAACAAGCCTTTATTAATGCGAACAATAGAGGTGTCTTAAACATTGCAGCAGCGGGGAACTCTGGCACTCGGCGCGGCAAAGGGAATAACGTCAATTATCCGGCGAGGTACGCTGCGGTTGTCGCCGTTGGTGCGACCGACCAAAATGACGACCGAGCCTATTTCTCAAGCACTGGACCAGACGTCGAACTTGCAGCACCGGGGTATCAGATCTATTCAACGGTTCCAGGTGGATACGCGACCTACTCTGGAACGTCGATGGCTTGTCCGCATGTGGTTGGAGCTGCGGCATTATTAATTCAGGCTGGACAACTCGACAATGAAGGAATTCGTGGTCTTCTGGCCCTGTCGAGTCTAGACCTCGGCTCAAGCGGTCCCGACGACATGTATGGCTATGGGCTTGTCGACGTCGTCTCTGCGTTGAGTATGCTCGGCACATATGTTCCGCCACCCGAAGTAGATCCACCAACAGACCCGCCAGCGGGGATTCTGGACATGAAAGTGGCTGACATCAGTTATCACCGGGCAGGTGGAAAAAATAAAGATCGCGATCTGATCATCTCGGTCGTCGTCCAAGAAAGTGTCTCGTCACTTCCAGTGCCGAATGCGACCGTGTCGATCAATGTCGAGTTGGACAGTGCTTTCATCGGAGCAGGTAGTGGAACCACAGATAGCACAGGTGTCGTCAGTTTTCGTGTCCGCCGAGCTTCAAGTGGAATGTGGACGACCGAAGTCACCGGCGTCACGGCCGAAGGGTATCTATGGGATGGAATAACCCCTCCCTAACGTCTTCCCGGAGCCT
>DAOUPA010000474.1 GCA_030626405.1 Planctomicrobium sp. | reverse complement strand
TTCGTCAACTCAAAGAGATCAACATTCATGACTGGCACAAGCATCATCGACCAGGGCCAGTTGTGTTTGTCGAGATCGAGTAGTGCTCCCTGACGTCGCGCTTCTTCCGCAATCGGAGTTACCGGCGGCGTTTTCATTTGAAGCGGGGAATGATGACCAAGCACAAAAACCGCACCGAGCGTGTGCCTTTTTTTGTTGACGGAGAAGATCTCGTACTCCGTATTCACCGGCCAGATGACGTGCGTCTTATCGACTTTAATCAGTTCAGCTGGCGGCACAGCATCCGGGTTCTTGTTCGATGTCGCAGGGGACTCCGTTGAATCCGTCACCCAGGCAGTCAGTGGCAGCGCGACGTTCAGGTTCTCTGCCTGAATCAGCAGCGGCAGGTCAGCAATCTTGCGATGAATATGCGTCTCACCGCTGTACCAACCGAGCTTTTCCATGTTGATCCAACGCTTCAGTGAGAGCTTAACTTCCTGAGAAGTATCCGTCACAATTGCCACACCACTTGTCGGGAGATATTCCTTTCCAGCCTCAGCCGTCACAAGATAATTGGCGACTGGAAGTTTCGCTGTAAACGGATGAGCAGAAAGTGTTGTATGTATTTCCTGACTCCTGCCACGGTCGATTTTGTACGGAACAGCACGACCACCGGAGGAATTCACGAGATAGCTTTCGCCTTTTTCGTTTTTCACATACAGCCGAGCCGGAATTCGCTTGCCTGATTCTGCATCGTAGATCGAACCGACTAAGTTCGGCTCGTTCGCTTTCGCCTCTTTCGCAATCTGCAAATAAAACGCAACGGCCTTATTATAAGTCTTCTGGGCTTGTGGTTGCTCTTTCTTCGAGATGTTTCGTTGCCGACTGACCCAAAGCTGTTTGATTGTCTCGGCACACCAGAGGGCACTTTTTCTGGATGCGCGAATCGGCTGATCATTGATGATGACATCGACTGGATTCGTGTGCATTTGCGGGAACTGACGCAGCGCCACCCAACTGCTTTGATCGATCTGGACCTCGAATTCGAGGTCGTGAATCTTTCCATCTGCCGGGACTTCTTTCGTCGCAACGACTTGACTGTTGACGATGATTTCAACTTTTCGCGTACCGCCGGTGACGACGTCATCTGTACGGGGAGCATGAAGATTGACCGTATCTCCCGACATGCGTGGTCCATCGCCCGGCATCAGGTTACCGTACGCCACCGCTTTCGGAATTTCTTCAGCAAAGGCGACTTTCGCTCTCACTTTCACCTTCCCTGCCTGCTTCAATGGAACGCTTTTCTTTCCGGATTGAGTTCCATTCACCGAGAATTCCAGCGCGTGCGAGAACCCATCGGAGACGTATGATTCTCCGCGGGCGATGCCGTTGCACCAGTCGGTGAAATCGACCTGTTCGATCTCGCCCATTTGCACATAAACGCGCCCCTGACCGACACGGAGACTGCTCATGCAGGGGAAGTCGGTCTCGCCGCTGAGCTTCATCGGGATGCCGCAGTTCATCAGGTGATACCACGTATTCAGTTCCGGAATCCGCGCGGTGTCCATCGCACTGATGAAGTCGCAAACACCTTCCGAAGCGGTGACGCAAATTTCGAGAGCACCTCCTCCATTCATTTCCGGAACTGCGAGGTTCGGAAGTTGATCGGCTGCGTGGTCGATGGACTTCACAAGTTCGTTGAGGCTCAACCAGTTGTTGCGGTCCTTGTCGATCACTTCAAACGCTTCAGGCAACAAACCACGTTTTGCCTCTAACGGGCTGATAAATTTGTCACGGTTCGCATCGAGTGCGATCAACAAACGTTGAGCCGCCCGGTCCGGATTGACGTGCATGGCTGAGTGCGGATAGCCAGTCACGCCCCCTTGCTCTTTGCACCACCGCATGACCGGAACTGTCCAGGTCGGCCAGTTTTGGATCGTTCCATTTGTGTTTGGATACGTTTGATCTTTAAGATTCAACAAACAGACATGCCCCAAAGCTGCCGAGCCGAAACCGCTGATTTCGAGATCGTATTTCAGCAGCGTTAACGGTTCGCTGATTGCATCGGCGTAAGGGGAGAAGAAGTTCCGCTGGTGTTCAAAGCACGGTCCCCAGGTAAGGACGCAACCGACATTGAGTCCTTCGCCTTTCACTTGCCGAAACATATCTTCCGGATTCACGCCTTCGGTCGGGTTCGTGTAATGCGAACAGCCTGCCCCGTGAATGTGATGGTCCCCGCAATAAAATCCGAACTCTGTCGGTCCGACCCAGCGCTTCAAATTGAATGTTAACTCCGCGTTCGGCTCCGCTGCGACCGTCACCTTCTTCCGCTGTCTCAGGTACTCCGGTCCGCGAGAGTATTCAACGTTGTAAGTCCCAGGCGGAAGAAGCACAGTCTCGCCGTCGTTGCGATAAATTTGTGGCTGGAAGAAAAAGTCAGGCGCCAGCCGCTTCGCCAATGGTGGATAGACGTGACCGAGTTTGTCTCGAAACGTCAGCCGGGCGGTCGTCGGTGTTGCATCGTCATCCAAAATCTTCAACTTTACGGGAATCACCGGCTTGATATCGAACAAGACTGGCACCTCACCTCGAAAACCAATGTCCTGAGTTCCCTGTCCGACATCGAAACTGATCGACGCTTCCCGTTTTCCAGCTTCACTGGAGTAAATGAGCCCGATGGCATACTCGACCTTCAATCCGCTCAGTTGCGATGTCATCGGCGGTGAGTGAAATATTTCCAAATCAAGGAAGCGGTCGGTCTCGCTCTTCAGATTTTCGTTCGCGTTGAGTTCAGTCTGCGCCTGACGTTTGAGAATTGAAATTGCCGCCCCGGAATAAACGGCTCCGGATTGCGAGCTGGAAATCTTCAGTTCCCGCGTAACCGTGCTGTCGTTCATCACTTTGATCAGCACCGGTGTGTACCCACCCTGCTGCAAGATCGCCTTCGCCGGACCTCGCGCGACTTTCACCCGCACTTCCGGATTCAGCGAAACCAGAAACATCGCTGCCGGGTCGAGCAACTTCTGAATCGCGCCTGCGTCCCGCTGCTTACCAGCCGCCTGAAGCCGCGTTATCAATTCCGGCGCCAGTGGATGTCCCAGATACTCAAGTGCCTCAACCACCCGACCCACATTCGCCGCCAGCGGTTGCCCTTCCACAGCGCCAACGGGCAACTCCTCCGCACCAGCCAAGCTCACGCAAGTAGCGAAGGCAATGAATGCAAAACCAAAGCGACAACACTGAACGTTCATCCGAAACTCCATATTCATTGATTCAATTTCAATCGATCCTCAGAAAGAATCAATCAATGCTGATTGTTTCCTGTTATGGTGAGCAATGCAAATAAGTTGGAGAAAGAAGAATTCCAAGTGTGCCACGGCTCTATGAGCCGTGTGACGTCAAAACGGCGATCTTCGTGTTGATGTCGCAGCAAATATCGTAATCTCTGCCGTTCCGCCGACAACGTTCACAGGGCTCTCAAGAGCGTCATCTCGTGGATCGACTAATAGTAGCGACTGATGCTGAGGTGCCCTGGAACGCTCAAAGTCGATTGAAAATTTAGACTCCGTAAACGCTCCGCACGGCTCGTAAAGCCGTGGCACACAGGCTTTCAATTCATTAAGCCGCATCACCTGCACTTTTCAACATGGAAATCAGTGCTGGGAAATTCGATAAACGTCTCCATCTTCATCTTGGGAATTTCCCCCTCTGGCTCCGCCCTTGACCTTTGTGTATGTGTGACCATTAAAGCAACAGGTATTGTACGTACTGCTAAATTCTGCTTCACCTCTCTCACAACTGTGCCAAGGATAGGCGGGCTTTTCATTCATTGTGATCCTTGCGATGGTGATCTTGTGTGATTTTCTACTCAAAACGTGAACCTTCCAAAATCGTTCTTTGTCATTATAGCGGTCCTCCGTTTACTTGGTTGATGATGTGGAAAAATCAGTGGAACGGTGACTGCAAGAAGGAGTGAGTACACTTAACAAACATCCTTCTTTCAGAGAGGGTCACTCGGCGATGATCAATGCAAACGGGTCGGTGAAGTTGGAGTGTCTGGACTACCCGCCTCTATTCAATTCGGACGACTCCGTGAGCGGACAGGAAATGGTCTTCGACGTTCATCTCATTCATCCAACCGCGAACGACCAGCGTTTGCCAACTGCCGGAACCGATTCCTTTTCCGCTGTCGTTGTGCCACAACCACGCTGGTGTCGGCCAAAGGCAGAAGCGGGGCTTCACCGCTCGGTAGAATTCTTGATCGACCCCAGCCTGACCGTGATGTGCCATTTGAACATAATCTGAAGGCAACTGATCTTTGTATTTGGTCTTCATCAATTTCCTGCCACCTTCAACACCAAGGTCGCCGGTGAACAAGACCGATTTCTTAGTGTCTGAAACACGAAACACAATGCTTGAATTGTTGATTGCATTGCCAGTGATTTCCGGATTCTTAATTCCCAAAACATCAATTCGTAATCCATCGATATCAAGACGCTGCCCAAGTGCCAGTTCTTCGACCTGATGATCACTTTTTTTCAAAGACTGACTGAACTGCTGTATTGTCTTCAAGTGTGCTGGTTCATGTTCCTCGATCCAGGACTCTTCGGGCATCGATCCATAAATGTGTCCAATGCGTATTTTCCCCGGGGAGTTGAGAACTTCAGTGAGCGTGTCAACATGGTCTGGATGTGGGTGAGAAACGAACCATGAGTCAACTCGATTGTCGAATGCGGCAAGAAACCCACGAAGATATTCGGCGTCACCTCGATTGCCACCATCAACAACAATCACTTTGCCATTCACCGTGCGAATGACATACGCCATATGCTGGGTCGGCGTCCGGGCCGGGAGTTGCCAGAGAGTAAAGGACGTTCCGCGATCAGCCTGAGGCTCATCAGCCTGGATGATTTTCTGAAAGCTGGCAAAGATGCAAATCAATACTAGAATGCACTTGGAATACTGATAAAACCGCCGCATGAAAAGCTCACAGGTTTGAGTGACGATAGTAAACCGCGTGCCACGGCCCTGCGAGCCGTGATTCGCGGATTGAAACTCCATTTTATCCGATCAACGTTCTCGTCACCATCGATCTCGACTCCACAAGCACGGCGACTCATTAAATGAGGATGCCGAGTCTGGCTAAGAGGGCTGGGATACGTAAGGCGTTGGACCTGAACGCTGCGGCGATGGAGGGGTGTCCGGAACTCCTAATGTAGTTGATACTTGC
>DAOUPA010000377.1 GCA_030626405.1 Planctomicrobium sp. | reverse complement strand
CAACTCGTTGTTCAACTCGAAGTTGCCTTGGACCAGATTGCCCGATCACAGCAGGAAAACGCAACTGAGTTTAACGAAAGCTCGACACGTCACGCTGCTTAACTGGCAAGCGGTGATTGTCGCATCCCATTGCGACTTTCACTTTGAAAGAAGCGGCATTCTTCCTCGACGCTTCGGGGCTATATCCCGTATCATGATCGCTCCTCCTTGATGAAAGACAAAGACATGGAACGGCAGAAGCTCAAAGAAACTCTCGCGGAGTTACACCAGGAATTGGCAGCGTCTCCAGATACGGTTGACGACGAAACAAAGACCCTCTTGAAACAACTCGCGACAGACATCGATCTAGTCTGTGTGGCAGAAGTCACGGACAGCGGTCAAGACTCCACGCCAGTCCCGGAGCAAAAGGAGGGAATGCTTGATCAACTTCTCGACTTAACGAGCGAGTTTGAGGAATCGCATCCCAAACTCGCCGAAGTGATCGGTCGAGTCGCCACCGCGCTCAGCCGAATCGGAATTTAACTTCGATGAATAAATCCTCAGTCGAAGACATTCGTGAACGCTTTGACAGCGACGTCGAACGTTTTTCGAATTTGGAAACTGGCCAGTCTGCAACGGTCGATGCTGTACTCTCACTCGAGATCATCGCACAAGCCGCGACTGCTTGCACTCCCGATGCAAATAGCCTCCTCGATCTAGGCTGCGGGGCAGGGAATTTCACGTTGCGTCTGTTGCAACAAGGGGCAAAAATCGAAGAGATCACACTCGTTGACCTGAGTCTTCCCATGTTGGAACGTGCTGGAGAACGGATTTCGGCGGCGCACGAAATTGTCCCGGTCACGTTTCAAACAGACCTCCGCAGCTTTGACTTCGGGGAGAACCGCTACGACATCGTTCTTGCTGGTGCCGTACTGCATCATCTGAGAAATGATGATCAGTGGCAGGAAACTTTCGAGAAAATCTACCGATCACTTCGGCCAGGTGGGTCGTTTTGGATTTTCGACTTGCTTCGCTACAATAACCTAAATACGCAGCGGATGATGTGGAACAGGTACGGTCAGTACCTCACAAACCTTCGCGATAAGGCTTACCGAGATCAGGTTTTTGCCTATATCGAAATTGAAGACACGCCGCGTCCTCTCTTCGAGCAATTGCAACTTTTGGAGAGCATCGGATTTGCCGATGTTGATGTACTCCACTGCAATACGTGTTTTGCGGCATTCGGTGGCGTGCGAAAGTGAAGAGACGTAGCGGCATCTGTCGATGACTGTTCGGACCACGCGTATCCGTAAGCTTGAGAGAATGCAGCACAACGCTCCACGAGGAAATAAATGAAGTTCTTGCTAACGAATGATGATGGTTACCAAGCCGATGGAATCGCCGCCCTCAAGGCAAGTGCCGATTCGCGCGGTGAGTGCATCACCGTTGCCCCCAGTCAAAGCTACTCAGGCTGCGGTCACCAGATTACAGACAAGTCAATAATCCGAGTCGAAAATGGCGGACCAGGAGTTCATATCATCCACGGAACGCCTGCGGACTGCACACGACTCGGCCTGTTGCAACTCGCTCCAGACGTTGACTGGGTTCTCTCTGGAATCAATGAAGGCGCCAACCTCGCTGGCGACATCTTCATGTCTGGAACCGCTGCCGCCGCTCGCGAAGCGACGATTTCCGGGAAGAAAGCAATTGCTTTCTCTCAATATCTGCGGCAACCTGAATACATGCAGGATTGGAGTCGTACCACTCGCTGGGCCTCAATGGTGATGGATGTTCTCTTCGACTTGCCACTTGAAGAAGGACACTTCTGGAACGTCAATTTCCCAGTTCTGGATGCAAACGCACATGATCCCGAAATTGAATACTGCCCACACGACACCAGTCAAGTTGATCTCACTTTCGACTGGACCGACGAAGGCGCCATCTATCGAGGCCAATTCGCAAACCGAGGTCATCGCCCCGGCTGCGACATCGCAGTCTGCTTCTCCGGCAAGATCGCCATCACAAAAATCGCGCTTGATTGCAGCGCCAATTGATAGGACTGTTCCCGTTTCAGTTGGAATTCAATTTGCGTTCAGTAAGAAAGATCGACTGCTCAGATTGAATTGCGAGTATCCCAACCATGTGGAATTGTCCCTGCTGCGATGAGAAACACCAGAGCGTCTTTGACACCTGCTGGAAATGTGGCTCCAATCGGACAGGTGAAGTCGACCCGGAGTTCCGCATCTCGGAATCAGTACGAGAACAAGATCAAGCCATCGCTACTATCACCAGCGGCACAGAACTCCCTTCTCTCCAATTGCCAGTTTTGACGTACTTCAGCATTCCTCCCGTTCTGTGTCTCGGTCTCATTCTGCAATTCAATAAAATTCAGCAACTGCGGAACAATCAAATTCCGGAAATCGCTCTGTCACCATTCGAAATCGTGATGGTTTGCGCTCTATTCATCCTCGTTCTTGTGCCCATCTCTTTCACAATGTGTCGTCAAGCTTTGACCATTTTCCGGACGCGAAGATTCGATCCGTCAAACATTTTTTCCGAATACTTGTTCTTTCTTTCAATGTTCCGTCTTCCAGAATCCATCGGGAAATCACATCGTTGGTTTGTCCCTGTGTATTACGGTTCATTCATCGCCATCATGTTTGCTCCCATTGGGGCTGCTGCATGGTTGTTGACACGATGAACTTGACCGTGTTGATCTTTCCAAAGTGGACTCATTTCATTTCGGTTCAGTCAAAGTGTCACTTCCATTGACAGCACTCAGGAAACAGTTTACTTTCTATCGCAAAGGTAAGTTGGGAATACACGCGATGCGAACTGACGAGGCGATCTCCAGGATTGATGCGATTCATTCAGTAATGGGTCGGGCAACGGTCTTTAGAGGTTATCGATCTCAGTCAACTTTTTTCTCGGCATTCCTCGCAATCATTGCAGCCATCGTGCAAAGTCGATTCGTTCCTGAACCAGTACAGAGCCTCCACAAGTTCTTGCTGATTTGGATTAGCGTTGCGGTTGTGAGTTTGATTTCCGCCGGGTGGCATTTCTTTTCTGAAGTACCTGACAACTCTTCACCAGGTGAACGAACTCGCCGCCGTTCCGCGTTGCTTCAACTGTGTCCAGGGCTGGCAGTCGGAGCAGGCTTGACGGTTGTGATCGTTCAGAAGTCTCCTGAAGTCGCATGGATGCTGCCGGGATTGTGGTCAATTTTGTTTGGCCTTGCCGTTTGTTCAACGGCTTCTTTGCTGCCCAGACTCACTTTGATTGGTGGCGTTTACTTTTTAATCGCAGGTCTCTTTGTCATCGCAGCAGGTCATGGAAATCAGTCATTGGCCCCATGGACCATGCTTGTGACTTTCGCCGTAGGACAATCGATCAACGGATTCTCTCTGTTCTGGACAGTAGAACGACCAGCCATGAAACCAGGAGAAGCGGAATGACAGACGATGGTCGCTACGCATTCTCAGGATTAAGTCGGCTGCTGCACGAGCGCGCTCGGTTGGGGATTATGACTGCTCTAATGGCTCGGCCGGGAGGAATTCTGTTTCCGGAATTGAAAGGACTGTGCAATTTGACCGATGGAAACCTGAATCGTCACCTTTCCGTACTTGAAGAATCTGGCTGTGTTGAAATCTGGAAATCCGGAGCCGGTCGTAACAAACAGACTTTGATCAAAGCAACACAATCTGGTCGAGAACAATTCCTGCAGTATCTCGCAGAGCTTGAATCGGTTGTCCGAGATGCTACCGAAGCAGCAGAAGAAGCGAATGAAGCACCAGGCTTTGGGTTCGCCGCAGGTTAGATTTTCCCACAGTAAGGTGTTTTTTTGCAAGTAGACTTTGCGTCACAGAGTAACAGGGAGAGGCAGTGATCATTTACGATGTTGTTGTCATCGGTGCTGGACTCGCTGGATTGGAAATCGCTCAATCACTGGCAACGCTTGGACAGAGGGTTCTTCTTGTCGATGCAAAGACGTCATTGATTGAACGTGTGCATACGACCGGAATCTTTGTTCGCCGAACGCTAGAAGATTTTCAATTTCCCCAAAACTGCCTCGGTCCAGTGGTGCGTGATGTTTCTTTGTATGCTCCGAATGGTCGGCGACTTGATTTGCAGAGTGAACACGATGAATTTCGAGTCGGCAAAATGGGTGAACTCTACACGAGTTGGCTCAACAAGTGTCGGTCACTGGGTGTAGACATTCAGCTCGATACACGCCTGCATTCAGTTCAATTTCGGAGTTCGGTTTCTCAAATTCGATTGCACTCGAAGGGTTGCTTTTCCGATGTACAAGCCCGATTTGTCATTGGTGCCGATGGAGCGCAATCGCGTGTTGCGAGGGAATTAAAACTCAGTGAAAACCGACGCTGGATTGTCGGCTTGGAGCGAGTCTATGAGAAGCAGAATCAACAAGGCGACGCTCCGCGATTTCACTGTTTGATTGATCCGGTCCTGGCACCGGGGTATATCGCCTGGGTTGTTGACGATGGTGAAGAAGTTCACGTTGGTGTTGGTGGGCATCCAGATCTATTTGAACCTCATGCAGCACTTCAATGCTTTGAAAACTGGGCAACTAAAAACACTGACTTCATTCCAGGGATCCAAATTGAACAACGTGGAGGACGCATCCCGGTTGGAGGTCTGTTATCCAAGATTGTCAATCAACACGGATTACTGATCGGCGATGCTGCCGGAGCAGTTTCACCACTGACCGCCGGTGGTCTCGATCCATGCCTGCGACTTTCGAGAGCAGCGGCGAGCATTGTGAATGAGTTCCTGGAAACCGGCCGCCTCGATGCCTTAAAGCAGTACAACGGTAACCGGCTTCGACGTCGATTTTGGAAGCGACTGTTGCTGCGGCAGTGCCTCGATTGCTGTCGTTCGCGGACTCTCATTAATGTTGCTTGGAGCGGACTTGATTCACCAATCGGCCGCACTTTTGCCCGCAAAATCATGTTTGGAAAAGGCTCTTTTCCGGATGTTCTGCCATCGTCGTCACGGAATCATGTCAACCTTGTAAATCCTTGATGGCGTACATCTCCTCCAAGACACTGCATGATTCCAGATACGCCTGCAAGTCAGAACTCATAGGCAAGAGAATTTACCCCCACATGCTTACGCCGCTGACCAGTTGATGACACTTCTGGTCCAGGGGGCATTGCCAAACAGCTTCTCTAATTGAACGTGCGACTTCAGTCGCCGGCGCGAGTCTGCTACATATCACTGCTGTCCAAATATTATCTGTGAGTCGCTCTGATCAAAGGTTTCGGGAATGGTAAGCATTGCAGGGATTATCCTTTCATTACTGTTGCTCATGTATCTGGCTTATCGGGATGTCAGCGTATTAGTGCTGGCACCGATGTGTGCGTTGCTGGCAGTGTCGTTTGATGGAAATTTGCCGTTACTGGCGACATACACTCAGATTTTCATGACCAGCGTTGGTCAGTTCATCAGTGCTTATTTCCCATTGTTTCTATTGGGGGCGATCTTTGGAAAACTGATGGAAGATTCCGGTGCGGCGGCGAAGATCGCTGATGTCATTATTCGAGCGGTCGGGATGAAACAAACAGTCATGGCGATTGTTCTGAGCTGCGCCATCTTGACTTATGGTGGCGTTTCGTTGTTCGTGGTTGTCTTTGCTGTGTTCCCGCTGGCGCGATCATTGTTTCAAAAGGCTGACATCCCTCGCCGACTCATTCCGGCCGCCATTGCGCTTGGTTCTTTCACTTTCACGATGACGGCAATGCCTGGCACTGTGCAGATTCAAAATCAGATCCCGATGCAGTTCTTTCGCACCAATTCATTCGCGGCACCTGGGTTGGGTTTGATTGGAAGTCTCATCATGTTCGGTTTGGGAATGCTGTGGCTGAATTCACAAGCCGCCAAATCACGCCGAAACGGAGAAGGGTTCGGGCCAAAGCTTGTTTCTGATGAAGCATCCGCCGAAACTTTGACATCAAACAATGACCGTCCTCTTCCATCCACCTGGAGCGCCTTCGCACCGATCATTTGCGTGATTGTTTTGAACTTCATCTTCTCACAATTCGTGATTCCAACCTGGAACACCGCGTATCTCGCCGAAGAACAGTTTGGCAAAACAGAGTTACCTCGCGTGCTCGGGACGTGGTCGACAATCTTATCTCTGGTTGCCGCGTTGTTGGTCACGATTGCATTGCATTTCCGAAGCGTTGAACAACTGAAGGCGTCTCTTGCGATTGGTGCGAAATCTTCGCTGCTGCCAGTTTTCAATACGGCGTCCGAATACGGCTATGGAAATACGATCAAATCCTTAGCGGGGTTCGTCGTCGTTCAAAAGTACGTGACCGGCATTGCACCTGGTAACCCATTGATCTCCGAAGCGATCGCGGTGAACTCACTCGCTGCCATGACAGGCTCAGCGTCCGGTGGTCTCAGCATTGCACTCAAAACATTGGGAGAGACGTACTACCAGCGCGGAGTTGAAGCTGGGATCAATCCTGAATTGCTGCATCGTGTTGCATCGATGGCGTGCGGTGGTCTCGACAGTCTTCCGCATAATGGCGCAGTGATTACGCTACTACTGATCTGCGGCGTCACTCATCGGCAAGGGTATAAAGACATCGGCGTCGTCTCTATCCTCTGCCCTTTAGTCTCCACGATCACAGTCTTAACTCTTGGCACACTGTTTGGATCGTTTTGAGTGAAATCTCTCCTTCACCGCTCACCCTTCTGGTGCTGCCAGCATTGCCGCGATGCCCATACCGCCGCCGATGCAGAGGGAACCGATGGCTCTTTGTGACTTGCCGTGGGCGATCTTCCATACCAGATGACACAATAGCCTTGCT
>DAOUPA010000151.1 GCA_030626405.1 Planctomicrobium sp. | reverse complement strand
GGATCGGTGAGTTCCTGATAGCCGTTGCAGATTTCGCTTCCGTCCAAATACATCTCAAAGCGTTCCGCGACAGGATTCGCGTCGGCGCGAACTGTTGCAAGGGCGGCTTGAGATACTGGATAATCGACAATTGAAACGGCTCCCAGCTTGGCGAGTTCTGGTTCAACTTTGCTCGCGAGAATGTAGTTGAGGAGATCATCACGATCAGCTTGATGAGATGATGTCTGTTGCATTCCGAGACTGTGTGCGGCTTCCTGCAGATCTCTCATTGTCGCAGTCATCGCTGAAAGAGACGCATACTTTTGGAAGGCAGCTTCATATGTGAGTCGAGAAAATTGAAGCGGCTGGCACCTTGCTTCAATCCATCCTTCTTCTTCACTCATGATCAAAAGATCAGAGACCAGCGATTCAACGAACGTGATCTGGTCTGCCAGTGGCACATCCCGACGGTACCATTCAATCATCGTGAACTCCGGATTGTGATTGTCTCCGACTTCGCCATCGCGAAACGATTTACAGACTTGAAAGATGCTGTCGGCGCCTTCGCAGAGCAAACTCTTCATTGCGAATTCAGGAGACGTTTGCAGGAAATACCGCTCTGTTGAAATTTCCAACTCGAACGGATCAAGCCAGCGGTCGATGCATGTGTCACGAGAGAGTAATGGCGTTTCGACTTCCCAGTAACCGCTCGCAGTGAAGATTTCACGAACTCGGTTGAGTAGCGTAGCCCGGCGTTGCAAACATGTTATTTTTGTCGACGGCGGTGAGTGCTTGGAATCGAGCATTTTTTATCGATGGCTTCTCTCGTGGGGTACAGAATTAACCCGCTTCGATGCCAAGCGTTTTTTGAAGTGTCCGTCGCAATTCGCGTAATCGAATCGGTTGGAGAAGTGCGTTTCCACGTTCGTCTAATGAACTGAGTTGCTCAGCTTGATCGGCATGCTCTCCAGAAAGAACGATGACCGCCGCATTCAGGTTCCCACCGCGAGTGGTAGCGAGGATCCGTTTGAAATCTTCGATCGCTCTATCTCCGACAGCGTCTTCGAAGATAATCAAACCGTCTGGTGGATTGTTTTTTAAGCGAGTGAAAGCACGCTCGATATCACTCATCAACAAAAGCCGAAATCCGTGCTTGGAAAAGTATTCGCGGAGAACATCTTGTCGCTTAGGACGATGTTCCACACATAGAATCGTTTTCGTATCGTTGCTGGATTTCGATATTTTCTTTGGTGCAATCGGCTGGTGACCGAGTTTCGCTAAAAGATTGTCGAGTTCTTCCGCAAGTTCTCTTGCTGACTGGTAACGGTGGGCCGGGTTGATTTGAAGAAGTCGATCAACGACTCCGGCGACTTCCCAGTCCAGATTGGGAAGCAGACTCTTGATCGGGCGAATATCTCGATATCTGCCAAATCTCTTACGTTCATCAACATCTCTCGTGCGAGGGTAAGGAGGCTCGCCTAGGAGTAACTCATACAAGATTGTTCCCACGAAATAGAGATCACTGCGAGGATCATTTCTAGGAGCGTTCGTGTTCCGTTCAAGAGTTGTATATTCGACTGCCTGCGCCAGATCGGGGCTTCCAGGACGGTTGAAGAATGAGTCGTCGGCGGCGAGCCCAAAGTCGATCAGCTTGGCGACGCCCTGACTGCTCATCAGGACGTTTGTCATTTTCATGTCTCGATGAGTTGTCCCGCCTTGATTGATTGCACACTCCAGCCCACGGGCAATATCAACGACGTAACGGCAGGCTTCGACCGGATCGAGCTTTTTGCGAATTTTGATAAAATCTCGAAGGTTTCCACCTTCCACGAATTCCATCGTGATAAAATGAAAATCACCATTGCTACCGACATCGTAAATCGGAACGATGTTTCGGTGGTGCAGTTTTTTGCCGACTTGTCCTTCATGTTTAAAAAGCTGGATTGTTGCTGGATCTTTCGACCAGCGTTCGCGAAGGAGCTTAATACCGATCATTTCACCGGTCTCAATTCGAACGGCGCGGTAAACCCGTGCAAAACTACCTGATGCGTTCTTATACAAGAGCTTGCATCCGCCCAGCACAAGCCCTGCGACCTCGCGTTTGCGGATTCTGGCAATCTGAAAATTCGTCAGCAGTTGCTTTCTTTCAAGCAACTGGAGGTATTCATCCTCGTCCGTTCCAGCATGGACCTCAGACCGGCATCCAACAACATCCTGCTGAGAAACAAGTTGATTATTGACAAGTAAATTTTCGAGATTTGAAATGGTCGATGAAACCATGGATTGGCTCAACATCCGTGGAATGTATTCTAAAAATGATGAGAGTCGCTACGAGCGCCAACTCACGATTCACTTAAGTAAGCATTTTAGGTGCCAAGCATGAATCCTAGACGGCTATTTGTCAGCCCACTCGATACTCCTTACGGTCATCGTACCAATGAAAGGGACACAGGAAAACCCACTTGAATCCTGAATTTGAGTAAGGAGATCGAAACAATTCGACTGGTTTTAGTGCTTTTACGTAGAGATTATATTGAGGGATTCAGCCTTGGAAGATGGACAACTGAGATTCCATTCTCTCCGTTGTGGCTGTTAGCACGACCAAGATGCCGTGACAATTGGATCAACGCCATCTAAACTCTAGTGAGGTGGTTTTCACCAACAATCAAACTCACCAAATATCATACCAATAAGGTTTTTTCACATGCGACGAGCTTTCCTCACAATGATCGGCTCATTTCTTCTTCTCAGTTCAGTCGGATTGACTTATTTTGCTCTGAACAACCCTGGGGAATCGATGACCGCTGCTGCCCAGGCGTTCGTGGACTCTCTTGATGCCGAGCAGAAAAAAACGGCTCTCATAGAGTACGGAACGCCAGAACGTCTCGGCTGGCACTTTATTCCTAAAGACCATCGAAAGGGATTGCAGATTAAGCACATGACTGAAGTGCAACGAGAGAAAACACAGCAGCTATTAAAGACAGCACTCAGTGAAATGGGATATTCAAAAGCGACTCAAATCATGGAACTTGAAAAAGTTCTCAATGAGTTCGAAGGCGGCAAGGGACGCTGGGCACGCGATCATCAGCGGTATTATGTCACAATCTTCGGGACTCCTAGTCAAGACAGCAAGTGGGGCTTGTCCTACGAGGGACACCACTTGTCGTTGAATTTCGTCGTTGAAAAAGGACGGCTCGTTTCGACCACGCCCCAATTTTATGCGTCGAATCCAGCTCTTGTAAAAAATGAAACCAAAGTCGGAGTGAAAGTCGGCACGCGAGTATTGGCAAAAGAAGAAACGCTGGCATTCGACCTCGTACAGTCTCTCGAACCGAAACAGGCAAAGGTCGCGATTCTCGCAGAGAAAGCACCGAAAGAGATTCGGGAACCAGGTAGCGCGCAGCCTCCTACGGCAGCACCGGAAGGAATTGCATACGGCAAACTGACGCTCGATCAGAGAAATACGTTACTGAATCTGATCGACGAATATGCGAATGCAATGCCTGCTCTGATCGCGAAGCAGCGTATTGATCGATTGCATTACGATGGGTTGGATAAAATCCACTTTGCGTGGGCAGGTCCGACTGAACCTGGCATCGGGCATTACTACCGTGTGCAGGGACCATCGTTTCTCATCGAATTTGTCAACACGCAACCCGACGCTGCCGGGAATCCTGCGAATCATATCCATTGTGTCTGGCGAGACATGCATGGCGATTTCGCAATTCCAATTAAGTAGTCAGCGGCGTACAATACGTTCGGAAAATCATGTTGTTTTGGAGTGAATCATGGCAGGCGAAAAGATTGTTCTCATCGAGGATGATCGTGAAATTCAAAGTACGCTAAAAACAGTTTTGTCAGAAATTGGATATCAGGTTTCGACTGCGACCAATGGGGTTGATGGTCAAAAGTTGATTCAGGATGAGCACCCCGATCTCGTAATTACCGACATGATGATGCCTCGCATGGGAGGATTCCCTGTTCTGGAATACATCAAGACGATCGAGAATCCCCCCAGCGTTATCATGATCACCGCAAACGAAGGTGGGCGGCACAAGGCCTATGCTGAAATGCTCGGAGCAGTCGATTACCTGCGTAAACCCTTTGCGATGGATGTCCTGATCAGTTCGGTTCAGAAAGCACTGGAACAGCGAAACGCCACCAATGACGAATCCTCCGCTTCCGGCCCGTTGGGGAAACGCGTTGCTAAAAAGAAATCCAAAGACGAATAGCAAACCGACATCGGTGCTGCCTCAAGAACTGAAGACATCTTTTCTAACTGACCAAGTCCAATATGATTCCTGTTGATACCACTCCGACAACGCGCTGGCAGGAACTGAGCCAGCAAATTCTCTCCGGTCAAACCCTCACACGCGAGCAGGGGGCTGAGATCTTACGTTCTTCAGACGAAGAACTGCTCGACTTGTTGGCGGCAACGTACACAGTTCGTCGAACATATTTTGGCAATAAAATTCAGCTTTATTATCTCAAGAACGCCAAAAGCGGACTTTGCCCAGAAGACTGTGGATATTGTTCGCAGTCCATTGTTTCAGACGCGCCTATTGAGAAGTACACCATTGCCAACGAGCGTGTGTTGCTGGAGGGGGCACAGAAAGCCGCAGAAACACAGGCTCGAACTTACTGTATTGTCGCCAGCGGGCGCGGTCCGACTGATCGGGAGGTTGATCACGTTTGCGATGTCGTCCAGAAAATCAAAGACGAACATGGCTTGCATATCTGTGCTTGCCTGGGATTGCTCAAACCGGATCAGGCGCAGCGTCTCGCAGATGCTGGCGTTGATCGAATCAATCACAATTTGAACACATCTCGTCGGTACTACCAGGAAATTTGCACAACGCACACCTATCAGGATCGGCTGGACACATTGCAAGTCGCGCAGAAAGCCGGAATGGAACTCTGCAGCGGTCTCATCGCCGGAATGGGAGAGACTGAAGAAGATCTCATTGATACCGTGTTTGAGTTACAATCACTCGATGTGAAGTCGATCCCTGTAAATTTTTTGAATTCTATTGATGGAACTCCTCTCGAAAACAGAGAAGACCTGAACCCGCGACAGTGTCTGCGCGTTCTCTGCCTGTTGCGCATGGCACACCCTGATACAGAAATTCGCATCGCTGGCGGCCGAGAAATCAATCTGCGTTCAATGCAGGCAATGGGGCTTTACGCTGCGAATTCAATGTTTGTCAGTGACTACCTGACAACTTCCGGACAAACACCAGAAGAAGATTTCGAGATGGTCAAAGATCTCGGCTTCGAAGTCGTCATCGGTGGTCATGAAATGAGTGCTTAAGCGGAATCATATCTTAAAGTGTGGCGGAGGCGCTCTGCGAAGCAGAAGCCCCCGGAAATTGAATGTCGAGCAGTGCCATAGTCAATGACGATACGTTGTCTCTGTTTCACCCTGTGATTCAGGACTGGTTCCGCTCTCGCTTCAAGCATCCGACCGAACCGCAACTACAAGGCTGGCCCCATATTGCAAACGGGGAAAACACGCTCATCGCCGCTCCGACAGGCAGCGGGAAAACCTTGACCGCCTTTCTGGCGATTATCGACCGATTGTTCCGTGACGCACTCAGCGGTGATCTCGATGATGGGTTACAGGTGGTGTACCTGTCGCCGCTCAGAGCGCTTTCCAACGACATGGAACGCAACCTCACCGCACCGCTGAAGGAAATCCATGAACTCGCCACGGCTCAGGGATTAAACGTTCCTGAGATCAAAGTCGGTCTGCGGACAGGCGATACACCTTCGCATCGTCGTGCAGCGATGACGAAGAAGCCACCACACATTCTGGTGACGACTCCGGAGTCTCTGTTCCTGCTGCTCACGGCGGAGAAGAGTCGAGAGACATTGAAGTCCGTCAAGACTGTGATTGTCGATGAAATCCACGCGCTCGTTCGAGACAAACGCGGTTCGCATCTTGCTCTCTCGATGGAACGACTCGAAGCTCTCACTCCGACACCATTACAGCGCATCGGTCTCTCTGCAACGCAAAAACCGATTTCGCGCATGGCGGATTTTTTAATCGGCAGCCGTCGCCTTCCTCACATTGAAGAAGGCAACCTCAATTGCCAGATTGTCGATGTCGGTCACGCTCGCGATCTCGATCTCGCTGTCGAAGTTCCACCGAGTGAACTCTCTTGCGTTTGCTCACACGAGCAATGGGCGGAGGTCAACAACCGTATTGTGGAACTGATCAATGAACACCGCAGTACTCTGATCTTTGTGAATACACGGCGACTTGCCGAACGTGTGACGCATCAATTGTCACAAATTCTCGGCGAAGAAGCGGTCGGCAGTCATCACGGTTCACTCTCGAAAGAACTGAGACACAGTACAGAACAGCGGCTGAAATCGGGTGAACTCAAAGCCGTTGTTGCGACCGCATCACTCGAATTGGGGATCGACGTTGGCTATATCGATCTGGTCATACAAATCGGTTCACCGCGGGCAATTGCTGCATTCTTGCAACGCATCGGTCGGTCCGGTCACGCACTTGGTCTTGTTCCGAAAGGACGTCTGTTTGCTCTGACTCGCGATGAACTCGTCGAGTGTATGGGACTCATCCGAGCAGTGAAGGCAGGTCGACTGGATGTCACCACGATCCCCGATGCGCCGCTGGATATTCTCTCTCAACAAATCGTTGGAGAAATCGCCAACGGGGACTGGGACGTCGATGAACTTTTTGAGTGCTTCACAAATGCCTGGCCGTATCGCAATCTGTCGCGTGAGAGTTTTAATTCTATTCTCGGAATCCTCAACAACGGATTGACGGAACATGACGGTCGCGGGCAAGCACTCGTGCATCACGATCATGTGAATGGACGCGTGAAAGCGAGGAAGGCGTCCCGACTCATCGCGCTGAACAACTCGGGAGCGATTGCCGAAATTGATTCAGTGCGTGTCATTCTGGAAGATGAAAACACCGTCGTCGGTTCCGTTGACGAAGACTTCGCGATCGAAAGCTCTGGCGGAGATATCTTTCTGCTCGGCAACTCCTCCTGGCGAATCATTAGACTGCGCGGGAGTGATCTCATCGTCGCCGATGCACATGGAGCGCCGCCAACAATTCCATTCTGGCGCGGTGAAGCACCTGGGAGAACGATTGAGCTTTCCGAAGAGGTCTCCAATCTTAGAAAAGATATCGAAACACGACTGATTACCATCGAGAAAGAGCGTGAAGGTCTTGATGAAGCGACTCCGAATGGAGACCAGGACCGCCCTCAACATTGGCAGCCAATCGCCGATTGGCTGCAAGCGGAAACGGAATGCAACGAACTCGCCGCGTGGCAAATCGTGGTCTATATCGCAGCCCAAAGAGCAGCACTTGGAGTCATTCCCACGACTCGCAAAGTCGTTTTTGAACGATTCTTCGATGAATCCGGTGGAATGCAACTGGTCGTTCATGCCCCGTTCGGCGGACGCATCAATCGTGCGTGGGGATTGGCGTTTCGTAAGCGGTTTTGCCGGTCCTTCGATTTTGAACTGCAAGCCTCTGCCGACGACGACGGCTTCATTCTTTCCCTTGGTCCGCAACACAGTTTCCCGATTGAGACTCTGTTCCCAATGATGCGCGTCGACAACGCTCAGAATCTACTGGAACAGGCACTCCTGATCACGCCGATGCTCCATCTTCGCTGGCGCTGGAATGTAACGCGAGCGTTGTTTGTCGCCCGCCGCAAAAACGGAAAGAAAGTTCCACCAGCTTTGCAACGTTTTCGAACCGAAGACTTACTGACGGCAGTCTTTCCGAAGTTGACTGGCTGTCAGGAAAACATCATCGGGGATCACGAAATCCCGGACCATCCGCTTGTTCAACAAACGATGCAGGATTGCCTGCACGAAGCACTCGACATTGATGGACTCATCGATGTTCTTGGGAAAGTCGATGCTGAGGAAATTACATACATCGGTCGCGACACGCGCGAGCCTTCGCCGTTTGCTTACGAACTTTTGAATGCAAATCCATATGCGTTTCTTGATGGAGGCGAACTTCAGGAACGTCGCGCGCGAGCGGTCGCAACGCGTCGCTCGATGAATGTCGAAAGCGTCCGCGATCTCGGTCGGCTCGATCTCCAGGCAATTCTGTCCGTCGTTGAAGAAGTCCAACCGCTCATTCGAAACGAAGATGAACTCCACGACGCTTTGGTGAGTCGTTTTCTCGTACCAGTCTGCAACGACGCGAAAGAGAATTCGCAGCGACTTTGCTTTCAGCCAGATTCCTATCTCGAAGCTTTGCAAGATCTCAGTGATGCTGGGCGAATTATTAAGGTGTCCGGTGCGGATGGATTCACCGGTTGGGTTCCAGTCGAACAATGGCCTGCGGTTTCGCTCGTTTGGAAGGACTTGAAAATAGACCGCGAGTTTACCGTTCCCGAAACGGTTCGCCAGGACTGGAATGATATCGACGCACTCGTTGCTCTGTTGCGCGGACTCATCGAAACGAGTGGACCGGTCACGGCGGTCGAAATTGCAGAGGTGTTGCACATTCCGGTCAACCGAATCTTCGCAAGTCTGGTCGCTTTGGAAGGAGAAGGAATTGTCTTACGCGGGCGGTTTCTCAATTACGATCCTGATATCGATAGTGAATCCGAACAGATCGAATGGTGCCATCGGCGGTTGCTCGCCCGGATTCATCGCCGCACGATTTCCGGACTCAGACGCGAAATTGAAGCGGTTGAGATTCCTATCTATCAACATTTTCTGGCACGCCATCATGGCGCCGTGGCAGGGTATCGTCGTCAAGGCTCAGACGGAGTCTTTGATGCGATTGTGCAGTTGCAAGGGTTAGATCTCTCTTCAGCAGCTTGGGAAGAGAGTATGTTTCCGCTTCGAGTTGACGGCTATCAATCCTCATGGCTGGATGAACTTTGCCTGACCGGCGATATTGGTTGGGGACGACTTGATCCTGCGACAAAGAAGCGGACCCCAACATCGGGTCGCCCGATGGCATCAGTCACGCGGGCAGTTCCGATCTCGTTTTATCTTCGCGAAGATCTCGCTTGGCTCTCTGATAAAACGCACGAACGCGCTGTTGAAAACTTGAGCGAGTCGTCATTGGAAATTCTTGATTTACTCAAAGCTCAGGGAGCTTTGTTTGCTCGCGACCTGTTGAGCCAGACAAATCTGCTTCCATCTCAACTGGATGAACTGCTGGGTGAACTCGTCGCGCATGGTTGGCTCACGGCAGATGGCTTTGCCGGTTTGCGGAAGTTGACGGAAACACAATCGGATAAAAGAAGATCGCGCCGACGGTCGGGTCTACAACGCGAGCGAAAACCTGTCACAAACATTGGTCGTTGGGCATTGTGGCAAACCGAAGAGAGTTCACTTTCGCAAGAGGAAATCACCGAGCAATGGGCGTGGCAATTGATTCGTCGCTGGGGTGTTGTGTTTCGAGATCTGGTCCTTCGCGAGCCGCTCTCTCCACAATGGTGGGAGTTACTCCGCGTCTATCGACGACTCGAAGCACGAGGAGAAATTCGCGGCGGACGTTTCATACAAGGTGTCGGTGGCGAACAGTTCGCAACTGGAGAAGCGGTTCGAGAATTGCGATCTCTTCGAGATTCTGACAATCCACCAGAATTGACGATTGTTTCTGCCGCTGACCCACTGAACCTGACCGGCATTATCGGTTCCGGAAAACGGATTCCCGGTCTCGCAGTCAACCGCGTTGCCTATCTTGATGGTCAAGTTGTCGGTTGGAAGAAAGGAGAGGAGACTTGGCTTGCCGAAGAGATTAGCGTCTCTTATCGACAAGAAATTGAACGCAGCTTCGGTCTTCGTTCCAAAGGAACTCCCAAAGAAGTTCCGGTTGAAAAACCTGATTCCAAACAAAAGAAGAAAAAGAAACGTCGTCCCAACCGCGACTCTTCCGGGATTCCAAAGCCGTTTCCGTTCTAGGAAACGGCTGGCGGTTCGCCGTCTCAGCAATGGTAGTGCAGGCTTTCCTCCAGGAACGGATCGTGCACAGGAACCGGGTTTGCAACTTTGAAGGCACGCAAGAACAGCAAAAATGCCAGTCCACTGATTAAGCCAATCGTGGCAAATTCAGGAAGTCCGAACACGGGAACTTCTCCGGTCACGGGCGGGAAGATCATCACGTAGAGGTCGACCCAGCGACCGATGAGAACAACGACCGCAATCTTCAACATGACACTTTCGCTACGTTTACAAGGACGTGGCAGGAGAACAAAGAAAGGGATGACCCAGTTCAGCACGATGCTGCCAACCACAATCGGTCCCCAAGGACCTTGTGTTCTCAACGTGAAGTACGCAGTCTCTTCCGGAATATTTGTGTACCAGATCAGCATGTACTGGCTGAACCAGATATACATCCAGAAACAACTGAACCCGATGAGCAACTTGCCAAGATCGTGAAGATGATCGTCGCGAAACACTCCCCTCAGAGGACCGAATTTTCGGAGCATCACACAGGCGATGATCATGGCAGCTAATGTCGCCTGAATCAGTCCAGAGAACTGATAAACACCCCACATCGTACTGAACCACATCGGTTCCAGAGCCATGATCCAGTCAACACTCGCCAGCGAAATGGAAAATCCGAAGGCAAAGATGAACAAAATGGAAGGGACCGTGTTCCCGTTCGTTTTTGAAGACTTGGGCTGATTGTCCCGTCGACGTGAGTTGCTAACGAGAATTTTCGAAAAGCCAATCCACAGCAAAACATACCCAACAGCGCGCATTGCGATGAATTTCGGTTGCAACCAGAGTTCCTTGAACCAGAACGTACCAGCATCCCCATGACCATGATGGTGCCAACCGAGTTGCGGCAAGCGAAATGCCAATACCACGAGTACGAATAACCCCGCAACCGGCAGTAGACCTGTCATCGCTTCCGGAACACGCCGAAACGCCGTATTCCAACCTGCTCCACAGACCGTTGTCATTGCGATGAACAGTGCGCCGCCGAGTCCTAGCGTGACCAGATAATAGGCCACGAGGAACAAATTAGCCCACGCTCGATCCGGCGAGAGTATGGCAGTCACAGCAAGAATTGCCGCGCAAACACCTGTGACGGCAACGAGATTACGAGTTTGATTTTGTGAAAGAGATAGTTCGGAATTCATAGTTGGTCCTCCGCGGCTTTGGGAGGTTTCTCTGTTTCTTGTTTTGCTTCAGGCGAGTCGTCAGTGACCGGAGTCGCTGGTTGCTGACTTTCCATTGCCGCACCTGCTTGCAGACTGCGGATGTAGTTGATGACGTCCCAGCGGCGGTTTCGATTTAACTGAGCAGACATTGAAGACATGCTGCCTTGACCATACGTCAGGATGTGAAACAACTGACCATCTTTCATTTGCACTGATTTTCCAGTTGGCAATGGAGGCGGTGGCGGAAATCCTCTTTTTGTGACCGGGCCATCTCCTGCTCCACCTGGTCCGTGGCATGACACACAAAAAACGCCATACACCTTCGCGCCGCGTTGAACTGAAGCATCAAGCTTTTGAGCATGTGTGAGTTCTTTCTGTTCTGATGCGATGTTCGGTTGTGGATCGATTGATGCCGTTTTCTGATCCGAAAGAGTTGCGTCAGTTTCTGCTTCCGGTGTTGAATCAATCGGCTGATCCGGCTCATCGAAAGCGAAGGGGTTTTGCAACTCTTCACCAGCTCGAACAGCGTCTTCCTTCGTCGCTTCGAAGTAAAGTGGAAGGTCTCCGCGAGCAATCGTGCCGTGTACGGGTGCCTGCATTGTGCGTGCGTGTGGAAGAACGGAGTTTGCAGCGTATGCGTCTGAGGCTGGAGAGCGTCTCATGTTCGGGATAAATTCGACGTTGAGAATGGTGTAGTCAGGCTCCATCGACATCGTCAATGCGATCGTCATCACGAGCAACCCTCCCAACACCAAATTTGTGCGAGTGAGGTTCATCAGTTATGTCCTCCATTCAGAATTTGTTCTGCGGTTCCCACAACGTTGAATTCCGTGAGCATGAGTTCAATGGACTGGACGTCGAAACTTGCGTCCGTTTCGTCAATGACAAGTACAAATCGATCATCGGTTGTGCGCGGCAGGCTGACTTTGGGATGTTTCCCTGGGTATAGTCGACTCACAGCAAACAAAGCGAAGACCGAACCGAATCCTGCCAGCAGAATCGCTGCTTCAAATGCGACGGGAATGTCCGATGGAAGTGAATTCCACGGCTTACCGCCCACATCAATGGGCCACCAAACTGAGGCCGAGACGTGCTCGAACCACAACATCCCTGTCACGCCTATCATGCCGCAGATAAAACAGACCCACGTGAGGCGCGATGGCTTTAAACCCATTGCCTGGTCTAATCCATGCACGGCGTATGGTGTGTATGCATCAACGATGTTTAGCCCCTGCTCTCGAACCGCAGTTGTCGCGGCGAGCAAATCATCTTCGTGGTCGAAGGTGGCCAAAAAGACTCGGCTACTCATGGCTTGAATTCCGTAAATGTGACTGAGTGAACACTACGACACCTCTGCTGTGACGAGTTGTTGGTGAGCATCTTCTGTATCTTTATGATCCGATTTCGGTGCCGCAGGTTTCTTCACACCTGCTGCACCTTTGACTTCGGCGATTGCAATCGCGGGTGCGAAGCGGCAGAACAAAAGGAAGCAAGTGAAGAAGAGACCGAAGCTGCCAATGAACGTGGCAATTTCAATTGTGGTTGGGACGTAATGTACCCAACTTGATGGCAGGAAATCACGATGAAGACTCGTGACAATGATCACAAATCGTTCGAACCACATTCCGACATTCACAAGAATGACGATTCCGAACACCATCGGTAATGACCTGCGAACAGAACGAATCCATAACAGTTGCGGTACAAAGACATTGCACGAGACCATCGTCCAGTACGCCCACTTCATCGGCCCCAGAGCACGATTCTTGAACACAAATTGTTCGTAGGCGTTCCCACTATAGGCTGCCATGAAGAATTCTGTGCCGTACGCCAGACCAACGATGCAGCCCATTGACAGCATCAACAAACACATACGCTCAATGTGTTTCATAGTGATGTAATCTTCAAGACGCATCGTCTTGCGAGCAATAATCATGAGCGTCGTGACCATCGCCAACCCGCTGAAAATTGCTCCAGCAACGAAGTACGGCGGAAAGATCGTCGTATGCCAGCCAGGGATCACAGCGGTTGCAAAATCCATGCTGACGATTGTATGGACTGAAAACACCAGTGGTGTCGCCAGGCCAGCAAGGAGCATGTACACCGTTTCATAACGGTGCCATGTACGGGCGGACCCGTCCCAACCAAGTGCCAGAATTGAAGCGATTCGTTTTCGCCAGCCAGGTTTCGACCGATCACGAATCGTGGCCATATCTGGAATTAAGCCGACGTACCAAAAGATTGCTGAGATCGCCAAATATGTCGAAATCGCAAACACATCCCACAGGAGTGGTGATTTGAAATTGACCCATAACGACCCACGTGCGTTCGGGTACGGTGCCATCCAGAACGCCAACCAAGGTCGCCCCATGTGAATGAGTGGAAATATCCCTGCACACATCACGGCGAACAGTGTCATCGCTTCGGCAGATCGATTGACTGCGGTACGCCACTTCTGTCGAAATAGAAACAGCACGGCGGAAATCAATGTCCCAGCGTG
>DAOUPA010000030.1 GCA_030626405.1 Planctomicrobium sp. | reverse complement strand
CTGGGATGCTCGACCGTTATCGCTGGCCTTGCCCGTTGATTTCCCAGTTGTGTTGATCCGATTCATGCTGATCTCTTCCGTCTCGGTGTCAGGATTTCTTTGAAGTTTGTTCTCAGGGTGAGGGAAACCTTGTGAGGACAGGTTGTTGGAAACCTGCCCTGCGGTAAATGTCTACGGTGATGTCTTCTTCGCTTCGGCTGCACTGACGAGAGTGTCTTGGTCAGCGTCGAGTTCCTGGAATTGCTCATCTGTGCCGGGGAATTCACTTCTTGTGAGGTCGTTGTCTTTGTTGCGGTCCATGCGGACGAACCATTCTGGACCAAGTTCAGTCGGTGTGATTGGCTTTGCATTGACGCGCCGCAGTCCTGCCAGTTCACCATGAACGATTGGTCCCAAACCGAAGCAGATGCGAATTGTTGCCTGGGCTTCGTCCGAGGTGATATTTCCATCCTTATTCGTATCAAATTTCAGGAGACTCTCTTCCAATCCTCGCAGTTCACGAATTGTAAATCGGCCATCTTCGTTCGGGTCAATGACCGGAAGGATCGGGTAGCCGTCGTTGACGGCACCGATGGAGATTTGATCGCTCGCTCCCGATTGAATTGCAGAGAACAATACCGATGTTCCACCCAGTGGCAGTTGAATCATAGTCTCTTCGGCAATTCCGTTGGTGATCTGTTTGACAAACGTTTTGTCCTCAGCAGTAACAGTCATTCGTGATTTGGTCGGCGTTGAAGAATCGAATGCAATTGTGAAACTTAAGTCCGGTCTCGCTGTACGAATTGCGAGCAGTTCATTGGAGTCGAAGCGACCATTGGAATTGAGATCAAAACGGAGCATAGTCGGTGCGAGTGCTTCGCCTGTTGATGGGTAACGCGCTGCGATTCGCTGGTAGGTAGCTGTGGCAGATTTCTCGTCTGGGACACGAAAGATGATCTTCCCTGGCCCGGCGTGTTGCGTTTTTTTTAATCGTGGGTCGTCAGCAACTTTTGCGATTTCGGTGTAGTCGACGATATCGTTGCGGTTCAGGTCGCATTCGTTGAATGAGGCAACGGCGAGCTCCAACTCATCCGCAGAAATTGTTCCGTTGCGGTCGCGATCAAGAACATGATAAACAGGACGTTGGTTCGCTCGAAAACGTTGGAAGTTATCGTTGAGCATGAGTAGAACAGGTCCATCGACCCAATTCGTCATCAGCCAGCGAACTTCATCTGGCGATGCTGCTTCGCCAGTCACTTTCATGTAGCGGCGAATCCGTTCCGCGACAGTTGTTGCCATTGAATAAGGAGCAACCGTTGGTTCCGCAACAGGCTCTTGTTCTGGTTCTTCCGGAGCTTCTTCGGGCTTTTTCTCCTCGCTTGTTTTTTCGTCTTCTTCGTTCGGCGCGTTTTCATCCTCGCCATCGACTGTTGGCTTTTCTTCGTTGACGGAAGCCTCACTCTCAACGAGTTCGGTTTCGGTTTCTTTCGAGACCGTCTCAACAGGTGGTGCCGGGCGAGATGCTTCTTCGATAATCTTCTGAATGCGCGCTTCACGGGCCATGCGAAACGGCTGTCCGTCGATTGTGATTGTCGCTTCAATCAGCACGAGTTCCGACGAAAGTACGAGAAGAAGTCTCAAGCGGGGATCTTTCAACTCGGCTTCGGTTGGGATGACTCGCTGGTGATGGCCGAGTTGATATTGTGGAAGCTTGCCGCCCGGTGTGGTTGGTTGCAGACGCGGTGCCGCGACTTGGGCTGGCATGCCTGTTTGTTCGTCACTGGATTTTGAAGGCAATACCTTGACTGCGACCGACAGTTGCTCGGCAGCAACGGTCGAAACAAGAATGAGGATGAGCGTGAAAGTGAAGACCGGTTGGAGACCTGTCCTACGTTTACGAGACATGGCGAGGAATCTTGATGTCATGCCAACACCGCTTCAATAGGTGTCCCTTCGGCGATGGGAATTGGTCGACCGTTCGGGTGAGTATTTGAAGCTCCAGCCTCAATGCCGAGTCCCAGGCAAAGCGTGGAGAGCAAATCTTCCACACCGATTTCACCATCGACGACTTCCATTCCATCTTCGCTGGTTTTTCCATAAGCCTGACCTCCGGCGATGCCACCCCCAGCAAGAACAGCTGACCAAGCTCCAGGGAAGTGATCGCGACCGGTATTGTTGTTGATGTTTGGTGTGCGACCGAATTCGCCCATCCAGATGATCGTCGTCGAATCCAACAACCCCCGGTCGTCGAGATCTCTCATGAGTGTTGACCAGCCAGTGTCGAGTTGACCTGATAATTGTTCTACGGCGTTGAAGTTGTCGGAGTGCGTGTCCCAACCAGGGCCGCCGCTGCTGGTGCCGAGCGAGACTTCGACGAACGCCACGCCGCGTTCAATTAAACGACGTGCCATCAGACAACCCTGACCAAAGACGCTGTTGCCGTATTCTTCACGTAGTTTGACAGGCTCTTTTGACAGGTCGAATGCTTCGGCGTCTTCGCTATCCATTAACTGGATGGCACCTTCATAGACTGAATTATGAGTCTTCGCGGCACTGGCCCGCGAGGCGAGGAACTCCGATTGCAGGCTCTTCCAGATTTCCAGTCGTTTGTTCATACGAGCTTCCGTAATTCCACCGGCCCGCTGCAGTGATTGAACTTTCAATTCCGGAAATCCTTGACCGCCTGTTGGCGAGGCGTTTGGCATGTCTGAAGCACCGACAATGAGCGGTCCGAAACGAGGACCAAGAAAACCAGGTCCGAACGCTTCGACGTTAAACGCCCGGTATGGACCGATACTGACATTGCCGGGCAGTGCGAGACCGCCACCTCCGAGTTGGCTCGCCAGTGACGCGCCGATGCTCGGATACTGAACCGGTCCCATCGGCACGTGACCGGTCCGCATGAGATACGTCCCGCGACCGTGGTCGCCTTCGTTTGTGCTCAGGCCACGCAATACCGCAAGATTGTCTGACATCGCCGCGAGCTTCGGCAAGTGTTCACTGAAACGCAAGCCGGGCGAAGCGGTTTGAATCTCATTGAATTCGCCGCCATTTTCATGATTTGGCTTCATGTCCCAAGTGTCTGTCTGAGTCGGTCCACCACTCATCCACAGCAGAATGCAGTGTCGTTTCCGATTCGGATCTTTTTCAAGTTCAGCGGCGAGTGTTGGGAACCATCCGCTGACACTCGCGCCACCAATACCAGCAGCCAAGGTCCCCATGAGACGACGTCGAGAGAGTTTTGCAGTCATGATTTTCTCGTTCGATTGTGAGGGTGTTCAGTCATGTCACTCACCTGCCTGGACAGCTTGAAAAGTTGTTCTGCGTACGTTCAGTCCTAGTGGTTCAAGGTGAATTCGGCACTATTGAGCAACGCCCACAGGATGTCTGCCAATCCTTCTTGAAGTTCGGTCCCGCTGGCATCGTCACTTATGTAATCTTTCAAGAGTTTCCATTCGGATGCATGCGGCTGACGTGAAAGCGTTGCGATGTACAAAATTTCAATGCGCTGCTTGTTCGAGAAAAACGGAGCTTCCAGCGATTTTAACAAGCCGCTGCTGGACAATCCGGTCGCTCCTTCGATAAGTCCGCCGTTCATCAGGGTGAGAGCCTGCGGAATGCCACCCTGATATTCGGTCATGCGTCCAGAGGGCGTGCGGAATTGTTGGATAAATGCGTCACGGGGTGAGTTTCCGACACGGTTAACATTGAACGTGTCCAGACCGCTCGGCGAAGCAGTATTCAACAAAGTCGCCACGGTGATGCAGTCGTAAACCTGTTCGGCAGTGAGTGCTTTCGTGTTCATCTGGGCGAACCAGTCGAGTCGCTCTTCGTCGTTCGTCTCCGCACCGCTCGATAGCCGGTATGCACGCGAGAGAACCACCGTACGGAAGAGTTCCCGTAGGCTGAAATCGCTGTTGATGAAGTGCCCAGCGAGCAGGTCAAGCAACTCCGCCGATTTCGGTTCGTGTTGCACTCCGAAGTCGTCAATCGGGTCGACAATCCCTTTGCCGAAGAGTTGTCCCCAAACGCGGTTGGCTGTTGCACGGGCGAAATAAGGGTTTTCGGAACCGGTTAGCCAGTGAGCCATTTGCTGTCGACGAGCCGTTGATTGAGTATCTTTAGAAATTCCGGAGCCATCGAGCAACTTTGGCATGACGACGGTGTCAGTTTCCGGCAGCGTCACTTCTCCATGATCAACATCACGAACTCGCATCAGGGTCGAGACATTTTCCAGAGTTCCCCGCGGACGGGAAATTTGAGCGAAGAACGCCGCAAAACTCCAGAAGTCCTCTTGCGACCAAGGTTCGAATGGATGGTCATGACATTGAGCACATTCCAATCGCATTCCCAAAAACACACGAGCAGTCCGCGATGCCAACTGCTCTGGATCAAGCTTCACTGCCGAGTAAAACAAGAGTGGTCCAGACCGTGACAGGCGACCTTCGGCGAGCAACAAGCTGCGAGTGATTTCGTCGTAGGAATCGTCACTTGCGAATCGTTCCGCCAGCCATTGATCAAATGCTTGAACGCCCCCAAAAGCTGTCAGATCAACGCCTTCTGGAATGAGAAACGTTCGCCAGACCGTCGCAAGGTGCGACGCATGGTCTGGACTTTTCAGCAATCGATCAACCAGTGTTTCGTATCGATTCGCAGACTTGTCACCTGCATAAGATCGAACTTCATTCACACTTGGTGTGCGACCCACTAGATCGAGGTAAACTCGCCGCATCAACTCTTCATTAGACGCTGGCGCCGCCGGACTGATCTTGTTCTTCCTCCACAATTCTTTCATGAGAACATTGATCTGCTTAACGACTTCGTCGCCAGGCAGGGTGACTGGCAGCACGGCTTTCCAGTCCGACGCCGCTCCAAACATTGGTGGCCGAGAGGGTTTGGGGTTCAGAGGATCACGATTCAGCGTTTCAACAGTGGTGAGATCGTTGGCTGCGGCTTTGAAATTTGTCGCTGGTGGCCCATTTGGCGCCACTTGAAGCGTCGGATCTCCGTTCGTATTGACATCAACGATGGAAAGGTCAGCCGGGAAATCATGTGTTTTCAATTCGTCGACAGTCGTCAACGGATAGGACAATGCCAGTGATTTGGCGTCGCCATTGCTGTCGAGTAATTCAAAAGATGACGGAAGCTCTGTCTCTGGATCAAGTGTGACGTTCAACTCAATTCGCTCAAACGCGTTCGTTTCAAAAGTGACTTTTAACGCGATTTGCTCGCTTCCGATTGCCGTGATTTCTTTCCAACTTTCATCGACAACTCGAACACCGGCGAGTCGATGTGAACTATCCTCACTTCTAAAGGGTTCGCCTAAGAGAAAACCTAGGACCAACTGATTTCGAGATAGTGCAGGCTCAGTATTCTCCGGGAGAAAATGACGGCGAACAATCATTGCACTTGCATCGCGTTCCAGGATCACACCCTCTTCAATGTCCAGGAATCGTGAGGAACTCGACGAGCGATGACTCAGGACACCTTCGGAAATTGATAACCAGCGCGTTTCGTCATCGGCATCGATTTGAATGACCCCCTGCTCTTGCATCGCTTCGACCAGAGCTGCCCAACCATACGCACGTGAATTGCCACTGAAAACGACAGAAAGAACCACAATCAACGTGACACTCGCCGCAATCGGGAGTGATTTTATCCAGCGCGACTGACGTAACAGCGTTTTTTTTCCGCGAGCAGGTCGCTTTTCTCCTAAATTTGGCGGCTCGCCCCATTCGGCGGCAATGGCTCGGTCAATTCGCTTAACCAGAGATCGTGGCACCGGTGGCGCGTCGTATGCACCGCCGAGCAGCTTTTCCAGTTCTGGATCAGTCGCTGCGGATGAAGGTTGATTCTGACTTGTCGGTTCGTTCACCATGACGTCGCCATCTATTCCTGTTTTGATCTCGTCAAATGAGAATCTTGATCGGACGGGAATCACTCCGTCTGGACAGTTCGGAAACTTGTCCTACTTAGGTTCATTGATGATGGTCAGTCGACTTTGACAGCATTGGTCACTGGCTGGGCATCCGGCGAGCATTCTGCATCGTCGTCTTCCTCTGCTTTCTCTTCCCGCAGATCGTCGCATTCAATTTGTCTTTCGTTCTCATCCTTGCCACTACAGTTGGTTCTGCCGTCGTTGATATGTTTCATGCCGTCTCGAAATTCGCGACGGGCACGAAACAGGAGCGACTCAACCGCTTTCTCGGTCAGACTCATTCGACCGGCGATTTCGCGAACGCTGAGCCTCTCGATGTATTTCCATTCCAATGCAATCCGGTGCTGCTCCGGCAACGTATCCATAACACCTCGGACTTCCGTTCGCTGCTCTTCTAATTCCTGCTGACCTGCTGGATCATCGGCCTCCCTCGTTTCTGAATTAATGAGAGCCTGGTCAATCAGATGTTGAACTCGAGCGGCTGCCCGAAAATGGTCGTTAACCTTATTTCCAGCCACAGTTCGCAACCACCCGCCAGGGTTGTTGATCTCTGCTTCTGGTTTGCCTGCTGCTTTGATCAATGCCAACACTGTTTCACTGACAATATCTTCCGTAAGATGCTGATCACCGCCTACGCGGACGTACACAAAGCGCCACACCGAAGGGAGCCAGCATTCACACAAATGCTGGACCGCCACGGGGTTTTGCTTGCGAAGTCCTTGGACGAGATCAGTTTCGTTCAAAATGGACTCACTCATAAAGTGGTTCCGTCAGACGCTACCGTCCAACTCGTTTTATCTCTTCAAGAAAGTCGCCTGCGACTTCAAGATCACGCAGTCGATTGAATTCAATTCTCCGATCAGGCGACACAGTTTCCACTGTAACATGTTGAAGTGAAAAGGTATGTGGTATTTTGGAATAACTCGAATGTTCTTTGCGGGAGTTCAAATCGCACCTGAGTCTTGTCAAACTTCATGACCACTTGTCGCAGGCAGCAAGATGTGACACATCGAAAAGAATTGTGATTGCAAACAACTCTTTGAAATTGCTGCGTGAAATCAACGTCTGGAACGACAAGGGAGATGGGGAAAAGCGTTGAACTCGAACCCTAAATCAGGTTACAAAGTTGTTGTATGTCAGTTCCCGCGTGCCTTGCATGCGTCGTTCTTTTTCGGTCTCAAATTCAGTTTTGCGGCGCAAGAAGAACTCGTGACATCTTTTGGAAAGTAACAAGAGGCTAAGAATGGAATTAAGGACTGGTTGGCTGCGAGTTTTTATACTCAACTCTATTGCCGCTTCTTTGGTCATGTTGTGTGCTTCGGTCACCTGCGCTCAGGACTCGGTTCCGATTGAAGGGAAAGTGCCATTTACTTTCGGTACCTCTGCATTGCAGCATTTGCGAGACGATGACGTTGAGAAAACACTCGAAGTGCTGGGGGAAGCGAGCGATTCGTCTCAAGCAAGTCGCTTCAGCCCTGACCCCACGATGGTTGCGGCAACGGGTGGACTGTATCGAGAGCTGATGCAACTTAGCGAAGATGAGCAGTTCGATCTGCTCTATAAGTGGTCGATGCCGACGGATTCACGGAAGACGGTTCGTGTGCTGACATCATTGGTTCCGCAGATTGCTCCGCCGAAGGCATTCGCTCGCGTGATCGGGGAGCGACCGCGTGATAGTTCGTTTCCAATTTCGTCAATTGGTGACGTTCGAGGGTTATTCAGCACAGGTTGGTCACTGGTTCAGGCAGCAGATGAAATCGGACGCCTGCGTCGATTGACGAGCGAACTGCAACAACTTGCCGATGACAAGGTACCGAACGCCGATGTGCTGTTGCTGCTTGTCCATCTAGCAGATTCGAATAGTGATACTTCCGCATTGAAAAAATTACTGGAACTGCGTGTTGAGGTTTTGCGGAATTCGATTCCGAAGCCGGGGCAACCGCCGGTTGCTATTGATTCATCAAACGTCGTTCTCGCAGCAGCGGCATTGACGCACGAGGAGTTGCGACCAATCAGTGAAGAGATGTTCAACTTGCTTGTTGAACTGACCTTCGAAGGAAACGAATGGCGTCTGCGACCGTTTCTGCGGCTTGCTCACGCGACGGCTGTGCAACTGAATCTGGGAGAATCTGGAGCGGAAGTGCTGCGGCATAATCGATTGAAATACTGGGTACCAGCGTCAGGAACCACATCGGCGCTACAAGTTCAGGGAGCGGTTGATGCGACATGGCTGGTGCATGAAGACCACATTCTGCATCTGGCGGGATCTCACAACGATGTTTTGTTCTTCCGATATCCGCTGACCGGCGAATTCGAATTTCGTTGCGAAGCCCAGGAAGGAGGCCACATTAGAACAGAAGGCGGACTCGTTTACGGTGGATTGCAATTCGAAGCTTTGGGAACGACGAGTCTACTCACTGTTTGGGATGCCGATATTGCCAACTCCGTGCAGAAGGCATGCCCTTTTGTGCGGCACGAAAATCGACCGACGTTCAATCGTATGTCGATTCGATCCACTGCTGTTGAGGCAATTCTGACGGCGAATCTGCATCCGGTGTGGTTCGACAAGTCGAGCGAAAAAATCAACAGCCCCTGGCTCGGACTGCGGAGTTTTCAGGATCGCCGACCGATGTTCCGCAACTTCGCAATTACTGGCAATCCTGTTATCCCGCGTGAGGTGCGGTTGTCCGATGGGAATTCACTGCGCGGCTGGCAGTCACATTTCTATGGCGAGTCTCAAGCAGCGTTTGTTGAAACAAGCAGGGTCAGCCCAGCGTCAGCAACCGTCGATTGGACTGTGGAATCCGGCGTCATTTCGGCAGCAAAGCAGGACATTGAACAAAAGTCGAACCCGCAAAGCCTGCTGCATTATCAACGACCGCTGTTGGACGGTGAATCGATCTCGTATGAATTCCACTATGAACCGGGCGAGTTTGAAGTTCACCCGGCGCTCGGTCGGCTTGCGTTTCTGATCGAACCGACTGGTGTGCGTGTTCACTGGATGACCGATGGCGACAGCGAATGGACTGGACTCCCGACTGGCAACGCCGTTCTGGAGCCGCTCAACCGTCGCGGTCCACGGCCTTCACCACTTAAAGAGAACGACTGGAATGTCGTCACGTTGGCTCGCGAGGATGGCAAAGTCACTCTCTCACTCAATGGAGACGTGATTTATCAGCGAGCAATTGATTTTGGCGGCGATCATACCTTTGGTTTCTATCGAGACCGTACGAAATCCTCAGTCAAGATCCGCAACGTCGTCATGACTGGTGACTGGCCGGAAGCATTGCCGGAAGATTTTATTGCGAGCCCGGCGGTTGTTGCTTCAGTCGCTTCCGATGCAGAAGCTCAGCCATCTACTCCTGCTCTTTCGACACTCTTGGGTGAGCAGACTCTGGCGGACAACGTTATTGCGACCAGAGACCGCGCGGCAGCATTATCAGGTGTGGAGCGTTTTGACTATCTCAGCAGTTGGGTGTTGCCTTCGAAGTTGCATTCCACAATTCGTATGACCGGTGCGTTCACTCAAACGGAACCGGCGGCGATGACATCCAGCCAACGATTGCAGGGCGACATGGATGGTGGCGAACTTATTTCGCCGGTGTTTGATTTTCTGGATGTCGCGAAAGAACTTGGCAGGCTCGACGAACTACGGAAACGGATCATCGACATTCCGTCAGGCGGTGACGAGTTCCAGCAACGAGCAAAGGCCGCACTGTTAGTGCTTGTGAATCTGGAAATCGGTGATCAGACAGCCGCTTCGGAAGCGACAGGCGAATTGTTTCATCGCGTGGCGAAAACAACTCCGACAGGTCTGTCAGAGATGTGGCCTGAAACGCTTGTCGTTTATCGTGGGTCGCTGCATCACGAAGCGAATCATGATATTGCCGAATTGCTTTCCAGTCTCTTTTCAAATCGAGCCACACGATCGATTCCAGCTGGCTTCGCGGAATGGCATGCACTCATCTCGACATTGATGCTTCGGCAGCAGTACACCGAGGACAACCGCGACACGAAGCTCGCCGATTCAACAGCCGTCATGAACGATTGGGTTCCAGTCGGTCGGACTCTGGCCCGAACACGGGGCCGTGGTGCGCCCAATGCAGTCTGGTCCTGGAACGGTCGAGAGGTTCGACACCTCTCATCGCATGACAACGACTTTTTGTTTTTCCGGACACCGATGCGAGGAAACTTTGAAGTCGAAGGAGATGTCGTCGGTTACGGGAAGACTCAGATTCAGGCAGGAGGTCTTTTCTTCGGGCCGAAGTCCAACATCGCACAACTGGAAACAGGAACGTTTCGCAAGGGACCATCGACTCAAGAGATCGCGCCGCCGTTTACCAGGTTTAATCCGTGGGTTCATTTCCGCGTGGTGTTTCGAGACGGGATCTGTACGAAGTACATCAACGGACGTTTGGTTCTGACCGAGGAGTTACCAGAACACTACGATCCCTGGATCGGGTTTCGGAGTTGGTACAAGAGCTATGGCGGTTTTCGCAATGTGCGAATCACAGGCAACCCGGAAATCCCGGAAACCGTGGCGATGTCGGCATCGAGCGAAATGATCGGCTGGCTTTCGTATTTCGAAGAACCCATCGGATACCACACTGCTCGTTGGCGCTACGAAGAAGATTCCGGAAACGGCGGTGAGATTATCGGGCGGCAATCCAGAAATTCATTGAGCGGGACGTTCCTGGAAAGCCTGCTGCGTTACCATCGCCCGCTCGTTGAAGACGGTTCCATTGAATACGACTTCTATTACGAACCGGAAAAAACCCTCACACATCCATCACTCGATCGTCTGGCGTTTATGCTCGATCCTGCTGGCGTTCGCATTCACTCGATCACCGATGGAAGAAGTGACCGAACAAATGTCTCGCCAGACAACATGTTCGACGAATCACAAAACCGGCGCGGTCCGAATCCTTTGCCGCTGAAGGTGGATGACTGGAATCACATGGAACTGCGAATCACCGGCAGCACCCTGGCGTTGGTACTGAATGGGCAATTGATTTACGAATATGAACTAGCTTCAACAAACCGCCGGACGTTTGGATTGTTTCACTACCCTGGACAGACGGAAATACGTGTTCGGAATGTCTTCATGCGAGGAGATTGGTCGAAGACAATCCCTTCGGCATTAGATCAGAAACTCGTCGATCCTCTGGTCGTCTCGCTGGATGCGGAGTCATCAAAACTGAAAGCCGTGTTCACTCACGATTTTACAAAAAACGGACTACCACCGGAATACTTCAAGACGATTGACTCTGATAAACAAGGGGTAATGAAGGCGACTTCGGAAGGGTATGCCGTTTTCAGGCCAGGGAGAGGAGCGTGGACAACAGCCGACCTTCTCTTGCCGTTCAATGTTTTTGGTGACTACGACATCGAAGTCGCGTTCGATCAATTACAAGTTGAATCGAACAAAGATTCGTGCATTATGTTGATCACGCATACTGATGACAAAGACCAGACGATGTGCCGAAACACTCGTATTCATACGGCTGCTCAAAATGATGAAATTCACCCATCCTTCACAATTCTTCATGCAGATCGGACTCGTTCTTACGGCAGCGGGCCTCCGACAACGTGTGAAGCAAACGCTGGTCGCCTGCGGCTAGCCCGACGAGGTAAGACGGTCTACTACCTCTTTGCCGAGCATGATTCCGACGCATACCAGATTGTTGGACGTGAAGAAGTCTCGGATAAACCTCTACTCCCAGATGGAATCCAACTGCGAGCGCTCTGCTTTGGCGACGGTGAAACGCGCGTTCTCTGGAAAAATATCACTCTCAGGGCCGAACGACTCACATACCTGCCTCGTAACGCACCGGTTGAACCGAAGAGTCTTTACACGATGAACAGTGATGGCACTGACTTGCAAATTGTCACTACTGTACCAGACGGATACATTCAATTTGGATCACCGGAATGGTCGGCAGATGGAAAGCAAATCACGTTCGACGCATCGAACGGAGGGACACCTACGTCCCATGTGATGGTCATCAATGCCGATGGCACCAACCTTCGCGACCTTGGCATGGGATGTATGCCAAGTTTTTCTGGAGACGGCAAACGGATGGTTTTCTCGCAGCCCGGCAAAGGTGTTGTGATGATGAATTCCGACGGAACTCAACGCGAAACCATCGACCGCCGGGCCTGGGGAATTCAGTGGTCGCCCGATGGTAAGCACATCGCCTATGGCAAGTCTGGAAATATCACGATTCTGAACCTCGACACAGGTGACACGCGACAGTTACTTGTAGGCGATCAAGCGACACAATACAGCTATATCTACTGGAATCTGGGCTGGTCCCACGACTCTCGCTCCGTCTGTACGAAAGCTCGAAACCGTAAAACGAACGCGGAGGAAGTAATCGTTGCAGACATCGATTCTCCAGATGGGTTCAAAGTCCTGCAATCTGCCGTCCCTGGGATCAACGTCGACTTTACATGGGGGCCGGAGAACAAAAATATACTGTTCGCAATGCACAACCCATTTCACAAAGGGCCGCAGTTGTACCTCACCAATCGAGAAAACCCCGCCGCGCCGATGCTTCTGCCCGGTCAACCACTTGATAAGAAAATCTACGACTGCGCCTGGTCACCAGATGGAAAGAAAATCCTTTTCAGCGGTCAGCTATTTCCTCAAGAAGTCGAGTGGCCTCCCTCCGAATCTAAATCATCGCCACCTTCACTCATCAAGCCATGATGTGTCGTGGAGCGTATCCTATCGCGTAGCACTGGATGAAAACATCACACGGTTGCTTACCAGAAAGTTGTCCAATTGGAATCTGACAAGCAAAACAGCAACAACAGATGCCTCTTATGAAACATCCTTTCACTAGTATGCTGGTCTTCACGCTGGTCGCAACGTCCGCTTTTGCGCAGGACGCTAAAACAGTTCCCGATGAGAAGCGAATCGCCAGCGACTCTCACGCAATGAGTGCGATCTTCGGAGACTCGCACATTGCCGACAACGCATTCACTGTTCATCGACGAGCAATGAAAATGCCGGTTGAAGCGCGGTATGAGTACCTTGCTGACTGGGTACTTCCAAACTCTCAGCACAACACAATTCGAACCGCGATTGCCTTTTCTCCGACGCATCCGGCACCACCGGTCCAAGGTGAGAATCAATCGGACACAGACCGTCTACGGATTGCCGAAGAGGCTGGCCTATCGCGAGTGCAAATCGGCGGACATCTGGTGGCACCGGCGATTGATCTCGTTGAAGTTGCGAAAGAACTTGGGCGATTGGATGAAGTCCGTGAACGCGCCGATCAATTTGTACCAGCTAATGACAAGCAGAAACGGTCGCGATTGGCGATGCTTATCGCTATCGGTACCGAGCAAGGTGACTTCCGTTCAGCACGGGGTAGTTTGCAGGCATTACTTTCACTGGTTCAAACAGGCGGGCATTCGAGTTTTGCTGAACGCTGCCCGGAGACTCTCGCGATTTGGGCAGCGCTGCGTCATCCTGAAAACCGCGATGGTGCTCAAAGCATTCTTTACCATCTCGTCAGCCAGCAATTAAGACTTAATGTCTACAGTGGTGTACCGGAGTGGGAAGTTCACCTTCAGGCGATGTGGAGTCGCGCGAACGAACTGAATCAGGAGACCGACGACGAACCGAACAAGTCATTCGGAATGCCTCCTGCATTACAACAGTGGTCCGGAACGAATCGTGTCTTGTCGATTTCTCGTGGAGGTGGGAGTCCCCAGGCTCATTGGAAATCGAGCGCAGGCCGTGTTGAGAATCTTGCCATTCACAGTGATGACTATTTATTCTTCCAATCGCCATTGCGTGGAAACTTTGAGGTGGAGTGCGACATTTCTCCGTTCGCCTGGCGAGACTCAACGATTTATGTTGCCGGAAAATGGGTCGCTCCGGTTTACACTCTGACGTCGTACCGAATCGGTAACGTTCGTGGGGAACAGCCGCGACGTCCACTTCCACAAAAAATCGGAAAGCCGCGTGAATGGTTTCGCTATCGCGCCGTCGTCCGTGACAAAATTTTCTCGACTTACATCAATGGTCGCAAAATTCATGACGAACCGCTGCCCACGGAACACGAACCGTGGCTGGCAATCCGCAGTGTGTTACGAAACGCCGGTGTCACTCGAGGTTTACGAATCACCGGGAATCCTGTCATTCCAGAATCTGTTCGGATCTCGGCATTGCCAGAACTTCCCGGCTGGATGCCGTACTTCAAAGAATCTGTCGGCAGCCAGAACAGCAGTTGGCGACAGAGTGGCATCTCATTTCTCGGTGGTGGAATTGTTGGAATTCGCAAATCAATGAAGGCTCAAATGGGCACGGAAAGCCTGTTGTACTACGTACGCCCTATGCTGGAAGATGGTGAGATCGACTACGAGTTCTACTATCAGGAAGGTCAAACTCTCACGCATCCGGCGTTGGATCGCTTGGCGTTAATTCTTGATACAGATGGAGTTCGCATTCACTGGATCACCGATGGGAAATATGATCGCACCGATCTTGATCCGATGAATGTAACGGACGAACCTGAGAATCGACGCGGTCCTACTGATCTTCCTCTTAAGGACAATGCCTGGAACCGGATGAAATTGTCTCTGGTCGGCAACACGATTCACCTGTCCTTGAACGGCGAAGAGGTCTACGAACGTGAGTTGGAAGCAACGAATCAGCGTACATTTGGGCTGTTTCATTATTCTGACCGATCCGAAGCCCGTGTGCGCAATATCGTCTGGAAAGGAGACTGGCCGCGCGAATTACCATCTGTTGAAGATCAGGAACTTGCCGACGAAGGGACTGATTTCCTCGACGCAGATCTCGAAAATCTAACAGCCGTTTTCGAACATAACTTCGCAATCGCCGGGTTGCAAAATGATCGCATTCGAGTCTTCGGTCGCGGCTGGCAGCCTTATATTCTTGAGCAAGCTGACGGAGTCAAAGTAACTCGAACCGGTGAACTAGGTCGTTACATTACAGACACGATTGCTCCGCGGTGCGTCATTCGAGGAGATTTCGACGCGACCGTCTCGTACAAAAATTTTGAGACAACCTTGCCGCAGGTAACAAAGGAGACAAAGTGCTCGCTCATTCTTACCGCGCTTTTGGATGACGAATCGCAATCGCAATGCAGCCTACTTCGCCGCACGGTACGTCGGAAAGGACGAGATGACGATCGGCTTGTTCAGGGGATGCTTCTTCAAACTGCTCATGGTCAGGATCGGCGTACTTACTTCGGCTCAACCACGTTTGAAGCGGAGTCAGGCACGCTTCGACTGGCACGTCGCGGGAAGGAAATGTACTTCCTCATCGCTGAAGGAGACTCTTCGTACTTTCACTTGATTGCCAAGGAGACTCTCTCTGATGCAGACGTACGCCCAGACGGTATTCACATTCAAAGCCATATTTACGGGCCGGGGGCCAGCAGTGTGACTTGGACGAAGGTCACGATTCGTGCAGAAGAAATTGTTGATTCAGCCGCAGCAGCGCGAGCGCAAACGATTGTCGGACTTCAAAAGCAACTGACTGGTGACCTGCCGAGCAGTGCGCTGGAATTTGATGGACGAACTCAGTTCGTGAGTATTCCTTCTATCAGGTACGACGGTTCTCATCCGATCACATTGGAAACGTACGTAACACACGACAATTTCAATAGCATCGTGGTTGGCGATACTCAGAAATCGGGACTCGCCATCGGTGTTCCGAGCAAGCAGTACAACATGCACGCCTGGAATGGAAACAACTACAACGCCGCTGTCTCCTCGAATGTCGCTCCAACAAATGTCCGCATTCATCTCGCAGGCACGTTCGATGGTAAATCACTTGCCGTGTTTGTGAATGGGAAACTGTTAAAGACCGCACCGCTTCGAGAAACGTTCGGTCCATCGGGGTTTCCGCTCACGATTGGTGCGAGTCCTTCACCGAATGAACCAGGTCTCGATTACGCTTTCGACGGCGTGATTGATGCCGTCCGAGTCTCGAAGATTGTTCGATATACGAAAGACTTCGAACCTCCGGCTGCACTGACAAACGACGAGGACACTCTCGCCGTCTATGAATTCAAAGAAGGTCAGGGTCAGACTCTTCATGATTCCTCTGGGAATGAACACCACGGGGAAATTCGTGGAGCGAAATGGGTTGGCGGCAATGCCATTCGACACCGCGCCGCCCTCGGTCTTGCAGAGTTCGGCGGCGAGGTCGTGAAACTATTGATCGTGGCACTCAAGCACCAGAACCCGGACGTTCAAGTCGAGGCTGCCACGGCTCTAGGATTAATTGGCCAAGATGCAAAGTCAGCAGGCCCGGCCCTAAATGAGTTGGCGAAAGACGACGATCAACGAGTGAGTACTGCGGCTCATCAAGCCATCGCAGCAATCGAACGAAGCCCGCTGATCGAATCGCTGAAGAATTTGTTCAGGTAGTGCTGTGGTGATGGTGTTCAGCAGCGTCAGCCTAATCTTCTTTCCTGTCTGCGGTATTCGGCAGTCAGAAGATCGAAGAGGAATTCGTCGTATTCGCTTTTCGAGGGCAATTCAACTCGAAGTTTTTGAGCCAAGGGAGGGACCATGATTTCTAATAACTGCATTCTTCGTTGAGCATTCAAGTCGCCAATTCTCTCACAGAATTCTTCGATTGTAGAAATCTCCTCAGCAGATAGCCTTTCCAACGACGAGGCGGAGAAGCGAAATTTGGCGTCGGCACGTTGTTGCTCAAGTAATTGTTCTCGTAGTGGGCTGATTTCCTGCTGATCGTTGCTTACGACTAACGTTCCTCCGACCATATCTCCGAATCTTCGTGAATTTGGTGAGAGCAAGGGAACGATCCACAGTAACGGGATTTGATCGATTGGGCGAAAGATATTCCGCAGAAAAATGCTTCCAGGATCGAGTGAGAATCCATCTGCCTTAACGACACGAATCTTCATCATTTTTTTTCCGGGAGTTTGGCCACGCATCGATAACTCCGCCAGGAAATAATAGACAAAGCTACCGAGTCCCCACACTATGATCCAGATTCCGAAGAGGAACATGGCGATACGCATTCCCATTTCTTCTTCGCTCATCTCCTCTGGGTTGATTGTAGAATCAACGAGATCTTCGAACCAGACATCGATTGTCGATTCTGCAGCAACTGCAATCACCATGAAGATGACGCCAAGGATGAACATCATTAACCAGATGTAGATATTGTCTACGAACCACGCGACAAAACGCGACCCCAAGCCAGCGACACGATACGAGAGCCTTACATTCTCTGGAGTTTCAAAATCGATCGATTGCGACATCTGCTGACTTGCTTTAATGTTACTTGGTGCCCGCGGGAAAGATTGGCTCAATGTTGCGCAGTATAATGCCACGAGGCAGAACGCGGCAATGCAATCCACGAGTTGTCTCTTTAGAAATCAATTCATCGCATCGTTCACGGAATCGATATGGGAAGTTTCACAACACGGAACAAGAATGATTGGGATGAACTCGAACTTCTTCTTGGAAAGGCTGAAAAGAAGCTCCGGAAATTGACAGCCGATGATATTATCAAGCTGGAAACATTGTACCGCCGAGTCTCAGTGCAGTTGGCTCAAGTCACAACTCGGACTCGTGATCGCGGCTTGTATGAGTATCTGAATCATCTTTCCGCGCGTGCTCACGCGGTCATCTATCTTCCGCCGAAGCGATCGATGTTCGCCGGGATGATCAACTTCATTACAACGGGGTTTGCGAGAGCTATCGCTCGGAATTGGAAACCCAATCTCATTTCGTTGGTTCTGCTTCTCGGGGGCATGATTCTCGGATATGTCGCTTCAATGAACGACCGAGAGGCAGCGTATGCACTTCTTCCACGAGGTGAGGTGCGCACGCCAGGAGCGACTCGTGAACAGCTAATCGAGCACTTGCGTTCCAATCGAGATGGTGGACAAGGGATGAAGTTCATCTTTGCATCGTTTCTGTTCCAGCACAATTTTCGAGTTGGTTTGATGGCGATGGCTGCAGGAGTTCTGGCGGGCGTGCCAACTGTTTTTCTAATGCTCTACAATGGGATGATGTTGGGAGCGTTTGTGGCTGTTCACCACATGAAAGGGATTGATGCAGAGATGTGGGCATGGTTGCTACCACACGGGTTTACCGAATTGGGGGCCATTGTTCTTTGTGGTGGGATGGGGTTAGCACTCGGACATGCAGTGATACGTCCTAGAGGACTCTCCAGGATGGAGCGATTGCAAGTGATCGGACACGATGTTGCGCTGACGGGGATCGGCATTGGAGGAATGCTTGTCGCGGCAGCGATTATCGAAAGTTATGTTCGTCAAAGTTACTGGTCGACGGAGACAAGACTTATTTTTGCTGGAGCCTCGCTGTTTTTCTGGGTGCTTTACATCACTTGGGGAATTCTTGCGGAAAGACAGTCACAACAAGTTTCGGCTGCGTAATTCGAGGAAATCGTTAATCAGTTTGGCACCCAGGTTTTCTGGGAGCACATCGAGAACGTAAACGCCAGATTTTCGGAGTGATTCTAACGCTTCATCTCGTTGATCGAGGAGTCGATACGCCAATGCCGATTTCCAGGCAGTCTGTAAATTTTCAGGTGGCTCTTCCATCACTGCGTGGAGCAGCGGAGTCTTTAACGCTGCGAACAAGACGATGTGCCGCTTGGTGAGCTGTTGAAGTGATGATCGAAAACGCTCGGTCGTTTGCATATCGAGAATGTCAGAGATGACGACAATCAAAGACCGCTTGGGTTGCCGTTGTTGTAACGTTGCAAACATTTGTGAGAAGTCGGACTCCATCCATCGCGTTTGAATATCGTAGACTCGCTCCTGAATTGCCTTCAATGCCGGACTCCCCGACCGAGGTGGGACGTAGCCGCGAACGTCAACATCGAAGAGAGCGAAGCCGCAGCGGTCACCGCTTGCCAGTGCAACTTTAGCGATCAGTAATCCAGCATCGATACCCGCATCGAGTTTTGTCATACCACGATGATCGGCCGCCATGAGTCTTCCGCTATCGACAATGACAACGATATCACGGTGGCGTTCGATTTGGTGCCGACGCACGATCAACCTTCGGTGTCGTGACGACGAACGCCAATCGATGCGGCGAGGATCGTCCCCTTCTCGAAATTCTGTCAGCGATTCAAATTCAGTTCCGACTCCGTGTTGTCGCTCTCGAACAACCTTGTCGAGAAGTTCGACTCTTGCACCTGCGTCTTTCAGGAGGCGTTCGCTTTCGAGATAGGTTTCAGGGAAGACTCGAATCGAATCAGAGCGAGGAAATTGTCGTTGAGCTTCGAGGACTCCGAATCGCCCCTTGCATCGCAGCCATACACTTCCAAAATCGTAGCGCCCTCTGGTGTGGATGCGGAATTCAGTTTCGACAATCCAAGGTTCCAGTCCTTTCCAGGATGAGTTGGCTTCATGCAGATTTGGATCGCATTCATAGGGGACGTCGTGGTGCACATCGGATTCACATGTTCGGAAAAACATTCGGTGAACTGTGATCTGAACTGTGAAGAGACGTCCACGTGCGACAATGTCGGGCGTTTTGACATCCACTTCCAGCGTGGTCATTTCTTTTCTGAGTGACAGGTAATCCAATGCTCCGAGTAGCAAGACGAGAAGCCAAACGGCGCTCATTAACCGCGTAATCATCGGGAATGCGAAGGCGATCATCGCGGCGATGACCGTTCCCCAGGCAATCCATATGACGCGGCGAGAGGGCCGAAACTTCACCGTGGCACCTCAACCGTTTCAAGAACGTCAGTCAGTGCGTTATCGGCAGTCATTCCTTCCAGTTCCGCTGATGCACTCAAGACAATTCGATGCCGCAGGCTCGGTAGAAAGACCGCTTTGATGTCGTCAGGAGTGACAAAATCACGCTCAGCAAAACGGGCGATACTCTTTGCGCCCATGAGTAACATTAGGCCGGAACGTGGACTCGCTCCGACTTCAAGGGCGTCGTCGATTCGAGTTGCCTGTAAAAGTTTTCGAAGATAGGTGACGACTTCATCGCGAACATGGGTCTGGCAAATCTCTTCTTGCGCCAATGCGATTTCCTGCGGAGTGATGACAGCCGAGACATTCATTTTTGTTGGATCAGATCTCCCGCCGGTGGCGTGGTGAGCTTTGAGGATTTCTTCTTCGGCGTCTCCTTCTGGGTATCCGACTTCGATTTTAAACATGAACCGATCAAGTTGTGCCAGCGGCAGCGGATAAGTTCCTTCCTGCTCGATTGGATTCTGAGTTGCGAATGTCATGAACGGCTGCGGCAATGCATATGTTGTTCGATCGTACGTGACATTTATCTCCTGCATTGCTTCGAGCAGTGCAGATTGCGTACGTGCGGAAGATCGATTGACTTCATCGGCCAAGAGGAAGTTTGTGAAGATTGGTCCCTTCACAAATTCAAATCGATGCTCATCTTCTCGATAGATGGCCGAACCTGTGATGTCGTTGGGAAGAAGGTCTGGCGTCATCTGGATGCGCTGGAAGTCCATGTCCAGAGCCGTTGCAATTGTGCGAACCAGCAACGTCTTGGCTGTTCCCGGTGGTCCTTCTAACAGAACGTGTCCACCGCTGAACAGTCCTGCCATCGCGAATTCGATGGCTTCATCCAATCCGAAAATGACGCGCTCGATTTCGGCGCGAATTTTCTGGTAACTCTCTATGACAGACAACGGTGGCTCCTATTAAGCAGCGTCAATAATTCTTTCGCTGAACAGCCATCTTGATGATAGCGTTTGTATTCGGCAATGATTTCATCGAATTCGTTGAGCAATTCAGGATTTGATCGACTGAGACGAGTGCGTATGGCGTTCAATTGATTCCGTTCGCCCGCGAGTCGAAGTGATCTTGCCATCCTCCAAAGAAATGCGTTTTCAGATTCAACCAGTAATTGAACGAGTTGCGACCGAGTTTTCAATAGCAGGCGAGAGACCGCATCAAGGTAGGCAACCAGACTTCGACGCGACTCTTTACGTGGAGGATGTACGATTCCGAAAGCGGGCAATTCTCTCCAGATGAAGAGAGCGACAGTCGCCAGAAGGAGAAGTGCGATGATCCGGTAACCAGGCTGAGCAAAAATCCATATCGGATTTCCTCGAATCGAAAGACCATGATAAAACTCGTCAAACAAAATCAGGTCACGTTCTTCACTCAGCATGTTGACCAGCAAAACACTGTTCTCTCCTTCCAGCAATGAGAGGTTGTCAAATATTGAGGAATCACTGACGAGGATGACGGATCCTTTCCCATGAGTGTATTCAGCAATGAGGGTTCGCTCTTCTTCCCCGTATGCAAGTTTGAGAACTGAGGCTGGTGAAGTCTCGCCGGTGTCGATCGCGACAGGGTCTCCTTCTCGCAGCGCCAATTCTTCGACATCCGCACTTGAATATTTCAGGCTGCCAGTACGTTCAACGATTTTGTATCGAACGCACTCCGGGGGAGTTAAAGTAATAATCTCGCTGAAATCGTCTTGGATGGTCGGATCGCCCCCTTCTTCCGCTCGTTTTTTCTGCTCGCGAAGATATTTGCGAAATGCAATCGGAGTTTTATTTTCGGGGTCTAAATCTTCGCTGCTATAGAGTGGCTCATCATCTGCGAAATCAGTGAACTGCACTCCTTCCAGTGAAAACGTATCCAGAAACTTCGGTGATGGCCAGCCATCAACGAAGCTGATGACGAGTTGTCCACCATCTCTCACCCAGTTCTCCATTTCATGCAACGTTCCTTCTTCAGCTTCGAGCAGGCCAATGTCTGGGCCGACTAAAACGTAGCAGGCGCGATGACTGATCCGGGCGTCAAAAGGAGAATGTGTCCGCGAGGCTGGAAGATTTAGCGATTGCATGACTTCCACAAGGGCGCGATGCCCAGATGGATAGACGCCGTACGAGTCGATTCCTTTGCCATTGTTGTCTAACGGCCGCATGAGTGAAATCACACTGGAGGCTATCGCCAGAACTAATACGATCACCGAAGTCAGGACAACGTTGCGACCTGTCATCATGTTGACTCCCGGTGAGCGGAATGTCTGTTCTGTATCGCCTCGGAAATGGTCCGGTGTGAAAGGCGGCATTGCTCGTAATCATTCTGGTCACAGGGTTCTTCGCCGTACCATTTGCGATCGATTGTTTCGACAAGTTGTTTCACTTCTTCCAGAATAGACAGTTTGCGGTACTTACGAAGATATTCTCGATTCGTTGTCGCGCGACGAAACGGCCGATCTAAGGAGTTCTCAAGTCGAAACAGACTCGCCCGCAGGAGGAGTCTGGCTGCCTCAATATATTTTCCGACGCCGGCGAGTTCTGTCGCTTCGTTTTCCCAGAGACGAGGGTCGTCTCGACGTTCAGGAATGTTGAATGATTTCGCGAGATGATTTTTACCGGGGCGCAATGCAGAGAAGATTGAATATAAAATGTGGCCCACGAGAAGAATGAGCACAGCAAATAATGCGAAGATGATCACCCAGCGCAGGAATTGAGGGAGTCCATCGAGGAACGAAAAAAGATTTGCAATGAATCCGAAAACCGAAAACAGCATTTCCAGAAGACGTTCCCAGAACGGTTGCAGCGAGTTCTCTTCGACTTTGAGGTGATAATCCTTCGACGCTAAAACCTGTTCAGTCGCTTGCTGAATTGAATCTGAAGAGACAGCAGACATGGAACACTTTTTGATATTGATCTGAACGTCCTGTCTCGTGGGAGCCAGTGTCGTTTCTGAAGATGCTTGTTTTCACGAGTGGGCTGGAGGGCATGCCTCTCTAAAAGACGTCGTCATCTTCCTCCCCGTCTTCATCAAACGGTGATTGATTTGATGCCGCTTCTCCAAACGAAGACGCCAGCAATTCCAAGTCGAAGTTTTCGTTTGAGCAACGAGCGGAGAAATAAAAGATGACCAAAACTGCTCCCCCGAAGAGTCCCATGAAAATTTGTGCAAAGGAACTTAATATTTGTGCAACCGTCATGTTTCCAGCCAGTTGGCCAATCATTTGTCCAGCAGTTGAAATTCCTACGGTAATGGCACCGACCAGAAGCATCAGGACAAACCATTTCCCAAAGTTCCCCTTCATGAGATCTTTGCTTCGTTTCATTGCGTCCACTCCAGAGAGCGGTTCCAGCACGACAACCTGTGTTGCCAATGCAAACCAGATCATGCAAAGAATTCCAGGAAGAACACACAACATCAATCCGCCCATCGTTGCAAGGCCAACGAGAATCCAGGTCCAAATCAAAGGGCCAAAGCGACTGATTGCTCGGGAAAAAGATCCACCGACAGTCGGCTTTTTCCCGAGATAAGCATCTGCAATTGCATTGACCATCGCAGCATTTGTGATTGGAGTGACAATAAGACTGAGAAGCATGATGACACCCATCATGATGAAGAACATCGGACCCATCGCTGCCTGTAATGCAGCAGGATCACCACCTGGGTCGAACTGAAGCATTGCCATCACAACAACAGAAAAGATGGCGAGTGGGAACTGGAGTGCAAAGGCAATAGTGACGAGGACACCGAGATTGTCCATGATGACCTTAATTGCCTGGTCAAGAATCTTACCGATTGAGAGTTCACGGATTTCGTACTTCATCATTCACGCCCTGTCAGAATTGAAAGTAAAGAATGGAATTGATTCAATGTGAAAACATTTCGATGAACATCAGCCAATGTTGATCATGGCACCAGAAGAATACAGTAATCAGTATTCAAACTGCAAACGAGATGATGGGTGAGTCACAGGTGACACTGGTGAGTGACCGTTTGTGACAGATCAAACTTTTGAATCCTTTTTCGGATTCTTTGCTTTGAATCGAACGCTGGACTCTGTGGTTGCTTAGTCATGAATCCATAGGGGCACCGGACTTGGTTTGAGAACTCGCAAAGTTTTAATTCTCTGTGCAGTGCATGATGTTCGATCGGCTGCATTGAACATGGTAAAGAGAGGATCTTTTCGAGTAGAATCGACCATCACCAGAGATCCTTAAAATCCCCCATTGAGACAGAGCCACACGACACGAACTTTTCGTACTCTGAAACGTTCTTGAAGATGTGTCATGTACAGTGGAGTTATCCAGATGAGACAACCAATGTTTCCGAATATTTCCAGGCGTCGCATGTTGCAGGCAAGTTCTTCGGGATTTGGCTGGCTGGCGATGTCGCAGCTATTGCACGAAGCTTCCGCACATGGTGCAAAAAGCCTGCATCATCCCGCGTCCGCCAAGAATGTCATTCTGTGTTATATGTCTGGTGGAGCGTCGCATATCGATTCTTTCGATCCGAAGCCTCGCCTCCAAAAGGAGGCAGGCAAGCCGATGCCGGTGAAGATCGAACGGACACAGTTCAACAACAACGGCAACATTTTTCCTAGCCCGTTTAAATTTCAGCAGTATGGTGAAAGCGGAATTCCCGTCAGTTCAATGTTTCCGAACGTTGCTGAATCGGTCGATGAACTCGCAGTGATTCGCTCGATGACTGCCACGTTTAACGAGCATGCACAAGGGAACTTCTTCTTCCACACCGGAATGCCGTTCATCGGTCACGCGAGTGCAGGAGCATGGATCAATTATGGATTAGGCACTGAGAATAAAAACGTTCCAGGTTATGTCGTTGTGGAAAGTGGTGGTTCCACAGTTCCTATTGGTGGTGTCGGGCAATGGAGCAGCGGGTATTTACCGGCTCAGCATCAAGCGTCGATTGTTCAAATTGACAATGAAGAACCGGTCGCGAACATTCGTCCTCACGAACGAGACGAAATCCAAAAGCAGCGTCTTTCCTTCATTTCTAAACTGGATCGACAGTTCGCAAACCGAGTCGAGCACAATTCACAAGTCGAAGCAGCGATCCGCAATTACGAAACTGCCTACAAAATGCAAACAGCTGTTCCAGAACTTGTTGATCTCTCCTCGGAATCGAAACCGACTCAAGAGATGTATGGAGTCCTTTCAAACGATTCACACACCGCAGCTTACGGTCGGCAATGTTTATTGGCCAGACGTTTGGTGGAAAGTGGCGTTCGCTTCGTTGAACTGACTTGTCTGTCGCAATTTAAAGGTGATCCACAGACTCCCAACCCCTGGGATCAACATGGTGGTTTGGAGGTCGGGCATGGCAACATGGCACGTCAGGTCGACCAACCGATCGGCGGGTTACTGAAAGACTTAAAAGCACGCGGTTTGTTGGATCAGACCATTGTGATTTGGGCTACTGAATTTGGACGAACACCATTCTCGCAAGGTTCCAACGGTCGCGATCACAACCCGTTCGGGTTCACCGTCTGGATGGCTGGCGGCGGCATCAAAGGCGGAACGATTCATGGAGCGACCGACGAATATGGTTACCATGTGACCGAAAAGAAACAAACGATCTACGATCTCTGGGCGACCGTCCTTCATTTGATGGGAGTCGATCACGAGGAGTTGACGTATCGCTACAGCGGTCGCGATGTGCGATTGACCGACGTGCATGGGCATGTCATGCACGATATTATTACTTGACGATAATTCATCTGAAGAGAATTTCCAGACACTCGCTCACACTGCAATGGAGTCACCAAGATGACGAAGACGCTCTCTCCTTCGAAGATAACCTTTGAAAAATCATTTCAAAGAGCCGCAATAGTTGTAGTGACGATGGCGATTCTCGCAGTTACTTCTACATCCATCGCGCAGGATTTTCCCTATGTTGACCGTGTTGAACGTCAGCCGTTGATTGAATCGACGAAGCGTCTGGTCGAAGCCCTCAGCTTTGTCGGTGCTCCGTTGAGCGATGCTGAGAAGAAACAACTCGCCGAAGCCTATGCCGCCGACGACGATTTGGAAATCGTTAAAGTCGCTCAGGCAGTTCTTGATCCACACTGTCTGGCAGGAGTCCACATCAGTGCCGAGAGTCGCGTGAAAGTTTCGGAAGGACCGGCGAAGAAAGAACTCATGCAGAATGGCTGGCGGTCGTTTCTTGTGAAAGTTCACAACGAAGCAGGCATCAATCCTGCCTTGCAAATTGAAAGTCCGAATGCCTTGCCGGTTTACGAACGGGGAAAAGGGACGCGGCAAAAACCGCGCACTGATGAACACTTGGTTGACCCCGCGGATGTGAAACAGCGATTCCTCGATGCAACGATGTATCGCAAGCAACCTCTGCGACCGCGTCTGTCTGGGCTGAAACTTGAGTACAGAATTGTCCAACTCTTCTCGCGCGATGCTGGGAAACGAGAAGCACAAATTGGATTCAACGTCGGTCAGGGAACTCAGGATATTGGATTTCGAAATTCAGTTCCGGTTCTGTTCGATTGCAAGGCTGCGACCAAGGTGATTCTGGGAATCAAAGATCATGATGGAACTCCGACAACAGCAGCACTTGTCATTCGAGATGAGTCTGGTCGTGTGTATCCAAATCCTGCGAAGCGTCTGGCGCCAGACTTTTTCTTTCACGAACAGGTCTATCGCGCCGACGGAGAATCAATCAGCTTGCCTCCTGGGAAGTACACAGCGTCTGTTTCCCGTGGACCGGAATATCATGTTGAAAAAACAGAGTTTGAAGTCGATGGTTCACCGCAACAACGTGTTGCGATTCAACTGACGCGTTGGATACATCCTGCCACATTGGGGTGGTTTTCAGGAGATCATCATGTCCACGCAGCTGGATGTGCGCACTACGATAGCCCAACCGAAGGTGTCGGACCAATCGATATGATGCGGCATATTCTGGGGGAAGATTTGAACGTCGCTTGCGTGTTGAGTTGGGGGCCTTGCTGGTACACGCAAAAGCAGTATTTTGAAGGCGGAACTTCGAAACTTTCCACACCAGATTATTTGATGCGGTACGACGTTGAGGTGAGCGGGTTCCCTTCTTCACATGCAGGGCACCTTTGCTTATTGAGACTCGATGAGGACGACTACCCAGGGACAACTTTGATCGAAGAGTGGCCGAGTTGGACTCTTCCTGTTTTGAAATGGGGGAAAGAACAAGGTGGCGTTGTTGGGTATAGCCACTCCGGTTGGGGGCTGGGGCTTCCTGATTACGGTCAGAATGGACAACGACTCGCGCCGATGAATCATCGAAACCGACGTGCAGGGCAAAAAGGACGCGCTGCCGATATTTTGCCGGACTATGCGATGCCTCCGTTTGATGGAATCGGCGCGAACGAATACATCGTGACCGCAGTTCATAACGTCTGCGACTTTATCTCTGCCGTTGATACTCCGGCGATTTGGGAACTGAATATCTGGTATCACACGCTGAATTGCGGATTGCGAAGTCGAATTAGCGGTGAAACCGACTTCCCGTGTATCTATGGAGACCGTGTGGGCCTCGGGCGAATTTACGTGCAACTTCCCAAGGATCAACCACTCACATTCGACAACTGGATTCAGGGCGTCAAAGATGGTCGAAGCTATTGCGGTGATGGCTTAAGCCACTTGATGGATATGAAAGTCAATGATGTAGTGCTCGGCAGTCCTGGTTCGAATGGGAAAATCAGTCAACTCGATCTTGCAAAGCCAAGCACTGTGACAGTCACGTGCAATGTGGCTGCGATGCTCGAAGAGAAACAAACCGACTTGACGCGTTCCATAAAAAATCGTCGCCTTGATCAGAAGCCCTATTGGCACATCGAGCGTAGTCGTGTGAAAGAATCGCGGCAGGTGCCTGTCGAATTGATCGTCAATGGTCAATCGGTCGAGACGAAACTCATAGATGCGGACGGGCACATTGGGCCAATGGAATTCAAGACTGAAATCAAAGAGTCCAGTTGGATTGCACTACGAGTCCTGCCATCGTGTCATACGAATCCAGTCTTTGTCGAAGTCGGTGGCAAGCCAATTCGCTCCAGCCGTAAGAGCGCAGATTGGTGCGTGAAAGCTGTTGACGTTTGCTGGAACTCGAAGAAAGGACAAATTCGAGAAGAAGATCAAGCTGCTGCGAAAGCCGCCTATGATGTTGCCAGGAAGTATTACGAGAAGGCATCCGAGGAAGCGACTGTCGACTAATGCAACAACTCGGTGTATCCCGTGTCATCTGACCGCAAAAATGCTAGCCGGTTTCAGT
>DAOUPA010000367.1 GCA_030626405.1 Planctomicrobium sp. | reverse complement strand
TGGTGTCGCTCGTTCATGCAACGGCGTTTGGAGAAGAGTTTTCGCTACACACTTTCAATCGTCAACAATTGAGTGACACGTACTACTCGGAAGGCACAGCGATTGGCGATTTCAATGGCGACAAAATTATGGATGTCGTCTACGGGCCACTCTGGTTCGCAGGTCCGGACTTCAAAACGAGTCACGAAATCTACAAGCCGGTCCCGCAAAATCGGGATGGATATTCAGACAAGTTCTTTTCGTGGGCCTACGATTTCAATCAGGATGGTTGGAGCGATGTTCTCGTGAATGGTTTCCCAGGCACGCCAGCTTACGTTTTCGAGAACCCCGGCAAAGCTGGACATGACAAACACTGGACGCAGCATGAAGTCTTCGACTGGGTTTCCAATGAGTCTCCGCAGTTGATAGACATCGTTGGCGATGACCGTCCGGAATTTATCTGTACTCGTGACGGTTTTTTCGGCTTTGTTACAATCGACTGGGAGAACCCATTCGGCAAGTGGACCTTTCACCCCATCTCGGAACAAGTGACGGCAAAACGATTTGGACACGGACTCGGAATCGGAGATATTAACGGTGATGGACGGCAGGACATCATTCATTCCAAAGGCTGGTATGAGCAGCCAGAAAAGAAAGCGGGTTCGTCGCGATGGCTCTCCCATCAGGTTTCGTTTTCAGATGCCTACGGCGGTGCCGAGATGTACGCCTACGATGTCGATGGAGACGGCGATAGCGATGTCATCACCTCTCAGGCAGCGCATGACTTCGGTCTCTCTTGGTACGAACAAATCCAAAAGGGCGACGAACGTACCTTCAAACAGCATCTGATCATGGGCGATCACCCTTCTCTGAATCGCTATGGAGTTCTTTTCAGTGAACTGCATTCCGTCAACTTGATGGACATCGATGGCGATGGTCTCAAGGATATCGTGACGGGAAAAACTTATTATTCACATCACAAGGGAAGCCCGATGTGGGACGCCGGGGCGGTGGTATATTGGTTCCGACTCACACGCGAGAAAGATGGAGTTCACTGGGTTCCTCACAAGGCTGACGGCGAAGCAGGCATCGGACGTCAAGTCGTCGTGGGCGATATCAACGGCGATGGACTCAACGACATTATCACTGGTGGAATGGTCGGTGCTCATGTTCTGACTCATGCAAAGACGAACGTGAGTCGCGAAGAATGGGCCAAGGCTCAACCGAAGAAATACAAAGGGAAGCCGCTGCCTACTGTTGATGGAGCAACATCAATGCGTGGCTCAAAAGCACCGATTGATGCCGCAACCGGAGCTGTTGCGAATGTGCTGGAAGGTGAGTCACTCAAGCTGAAACCGACTGGTGGAAGTGCGAATCCACAGGCTATGGGAGGATTCAAAACCGACAAATGGAGCGGTAACTCCCACCTCTTCTGGGCCGGTGGTCGTCCTGGCGATGAACTAAAAATCCCCTTGGACACTGATAAGAAAACCGTCGATCTTGAAATCGTAATGACCTGCGCCCGCGATTACGGAATCGTGCAACTTTCAGTTGATGACAAACCGCTCGGTCCGCCGATCGATTTATTTGATGTGAATGTTATCACGACCGGAGTTCTCCAGTTCAATGGTGTGAAGCTCGCGTCTGATTCTCCGGTGCTGACAATTCAGATTCTCGGTGCAAATCCACGAGCGAAGAAAGCCTTCATCGTTGGAATTGACTACATTCGGGTCACTGAAAAGTAAACGCGTTGACTCGTTCGCTTCGTTTCTCTCTGTTGGTGATTCACTTTTCAGGAAATCATTGTGACCAAACGTTCATTGATGTCATTCCAGCTTCTATCTTTTTTGCTCCTAGTCGCGGGCAACAATGCAATGGGCGCCGAACCGTATGATCTTGTGATTCTCAATGGGAAAATCGTCGACGGAACCGGGGCGCCGTGGTACGTCGCCGACATCGGTATCGTCGACGGAAAGATTCGCAAGATCGGACACCTCACAGCAAAGCTGGGAAAGGAATCGATTGACGCGACAGGGTTGATCGTCGCTCCTGGGTTTGTCGACATGATGGGGCAAACTGCCTCGCCGATGGTCGATGATCCGAAAACGGCGCTGAATTTACTCACCCAAGGAATCACAACGATCAATGCCGGAGAAGGGAGTTCAGCGGCCCCTCTCAACAATCAAGAAGGGAAGCAAAAAGGCTGGACGACGATGGCAGAGTATTTCGCTCTGCTCGATATGAAAGGGCTGCCGGTTAACGTCGTGCAAACGGTCGGGCATACTCAAGTCCGGAGGATTGTCCTCGGTGATGTCGACCGACGTCCGACGACTGATGAACTCAAACGGATGCAGGCACTCGTTCGGGAAGCGATGGAAGCCGGCGCGATTGGCGTCTCGACTGCACTCATTTATCCGCCTGCCGTTTACGCGACGACCGAAGAAATTGGTGCATTGGTCGCTGTCGCTGGTGAATATGGCGGCGGTTATTACACGCATATGCGAAACGAAGGTGACCAACTTCTCGAAGCAATCGACGAGGCACTTGAAATCGGAGAGATCGGAACGGCCCCGGTTCATATCTATCACCTCAAAGCTGCCGGTCGACAAAACTGGGGAAAAATGCAACTCGCGATTGCGAAGATCAAAGAAGCTCGCTCGGAAGGTCGTCAGGTCACAGCGGACATTTATCCGTTCATCAACAATGGTTTAGGGATCGCCGCACTCATTCATCCGCGACATTTCAAGGAGGGTTACGACAAACTTCGGCGCCGCCTTGATGATCCGGAATTGCGAGCCGAGATTCGCAAAGAGATGGAAACGACCGATGGTTGGGAAAACTGGTTTCGGCATTCCAGTCACGATTGGAACCGCATCGTTATCGGCCAGGCTACCGATCCTGCCTATGCGAAGCTCAAAGGCAAGTCCATCGCGGAAATCGCCAAAGAGAAAGGCGAAGATCCTTGGGAGACATTCTTCAATCTCGCTAAAACAGGAGCATTCGCCCTTCCTCAAACAATGACCGACGCTAACAAAATCCTCGCAATGCAGCAGGAATTTGTATCCTTTTGTACAGATGTCGGACCTGCCGGCGGGAGTCGTAGTGCCTCTCACCCCCGCGCGTTTGGATCGTTTCCGCGAATGCTCTCACGATATGTGCGAGACCTCGGAGCGATCTCGCTTGAACGCGCAATTGCTCAGGCAAGTGCCGTCGCGATGAACGATGTTCGCGTCTATGATCGCGGTCGCATTTCCGAATCGCTGGCGGCGGATGTCATCGTCTTCGATTACGAAAAACTGACGGACAAGGCAACGTTTGAAACGCCAGATGCAATCTCAGAGGGAATGCTGCACGTCATTGTTAATGGACAACTTGTGTTGAAAGACGGAGAGTTCACCGGCAACCGACCTGGTCGAGTGTTACGCGGGCCCGGCTTTAATGAAACCAAAGCGGCTCACAATCAGTCGACAGGAAAACCTCACGCAGCAACGGCGAGTTATGACCGGGAAATTCACGATTTCATGAAGTTGCACTGCGTTCCAGGTCTATCGGTAGCAGTCACGCATAACGGTCGCTTGGTTCACGCCAGAGGATATGGCTTTGCTGATATTGCAAACTTCGCGCAAGTGCAACCGACGAGTCTGTTTCGCATTGCCAGTATTTCAAAGCCGATTACCGCCGTGGCGATTCTTCAACTCATCGAACATGGAAAGCTAAAACTCGACGACAAGGTGTTCGACGTTCTCAATCAGTATGAAAAGAACATTACTGCAGCTGAAGATGATTTCGATCCACGTTTGAGGGACATCACAATTCGACACTTACTGGAACATCGTGGTGGCTGGGACCGAGGAGTTTCGTTTGATGCAATGTTCCAATCTGTTCGGTTCGCCAAACAAGTTGGATCGCCTGCTCCAGCTTCTGCAGAGGATATTATCGTCGCTATGTTCAGCCAAAAACTCGACTCCGATCCAGGCGAACGATATGCCTATTCCAACTTCGGATACAACATCTTGGGACGCGTGATCGAAAAGCAGACGGGACAAAAGTACGAAGAGTACGTCAAGGCGAAAGTCCTCGGCCCCCTTGGTATCCACTCAATGAAAATCGGTAAAACGCACCTTGATGGACGTGCCGAGAATGAGGTCCGGTTTTATCATCCAAGTCAGGTAGAATCGGTCTTCGCCAAAGATTTGGGAAAACAGGTTCCTTCACAGTATGGAGGTTGGCATCTTGAATCAATGGATTCACACGGCGCCTGGCTCGCATCCGCGGTTGATTTGGCTCGATTCGCATCTGCATTCGATGACTCGGACAACTGTCCCATCCTCTCACGAAAAAGCATTGAGACAATGTACACGCGCCCGCCGGGACTTGCTGGTCACGAAAAAGATGGCACGCTTAAAGACAAGTATTACTCACTCGGTTGGATCAATAGAACAGTCGGTGACAGAAAGGTGAATCACTGGCATTCCGGATCATTGCCTGGGACGGCAACCATCATGATCCGCCGCCACGACGGCAAAAACTTCATCGCTCTGATGAATTCCCGCATCAGCCCGAATTCGTCACATCTCGGCAGAGAGATCGACAGCCTGCTCCACCGAGCCGCGAACGAAATCGAAGTCTGGCCGGAGTTCGACCTCTTTACAAAATTCGATTAACCCCAAAATAATGTCTTTTACTCTCGGGTTTTCGAAGCTGTTGGTCTTTCGGTTTTGAGGCTTTGCTCTGAATCGAGATCATAGGAACATCTTCCGTGAAAACACCCACACAGCAATTATTGTGTTCGCGGGTAATATTGCGACATTTCAAACAGTTTCACCCCGCAAGGCAAAATGCAACATTGTTATCCAATAGTGGTATCACCTCACTTGCTTGATGGAATTCGAGTTACCTAAGATACCGCCCGTCCAAACTTGGACACCGGAGAGGTGGCAGAGTGGCCGAATGCACTGGTCTTGAAAACCAGCGTGGGGAAACTCACCGGGGGTTCGAATCCCCCCCTCTCCGCTCCCACTTCTCTTGTCTCTGTAACACGTTGTTACAGAGCAGGTTGCGGTAAGAGTTTTTGATTGTCCCAGTCATTGGGACAATCAATGGGACAAACTTCTACTTTTCAAGCATTGAAAATTTCGTTTGTCTGCGATCATTGCTCACTGTTGCTGAGCCGCTCAAGAGTTCCTTTAAAGCTAGAGGGAAAAATTTTGCTACCTGAAAACGGATCAAGCGGCGCTAGGAGATTCTTGATATGAGTCCAAATTTTCTTTGAGGTCTGACAAGCCTGTTCCAAAATCCAATCGTTCCATGTGGCGACGGCTGTCTTCAGCGCGGAGGTGTCGGTACAGCTTCACCATGTCCGAATCTTTGTGGCCGACCCACTCCATGATTTGCGCTTCGCTCACATCTTGTCGAAACGATTCACTGATGAAGTAATGTCGAAAACTATGCAGGCGTCCATCCTTGAATCCAACTTCTCCATCGGGGGTTGTGAATAGATTCTTGAGTGGGGCAATCACATTTTTGATCAGATTTCTTCGGATCACATCCGGCTTCAGTATGCCGCCGCGGGGACCATGGAAAATCACACCATCGTGATGCTTCGGCACTGAGAGTAGAATACTTTTCAAGGTAGTGTGTAATGGTATTGCACGCCCTCGTTTCCCTTTGATCGTTCTCCGCGCTCTTGACTTTTTTCGGGTACTGGATCGTTCATCCGTCAGGTGAATCGTATTTGCCGGTAAGTCAATGTCCGACCAACGCAACGAGACAAATTCTCCGATTCGCATTCCCGTCGTAGCGAGCCCCACGATGATCTCTTTCATCCAGCGTAGATCTCGATTCGTACCGCAATGCTCCACCATTTTCGTAACCTGCTCTCGGGTGTAGCAGTATGTATCGGAGCCTTGTGACTTTATTAATTTTATTCGAAATCTTGCCGATGCCGGTAGAAGTTCCTCCTCAACAAGCCATTTGTTGACCGAGACAAGAAGGTTCAATTCCAGGTAAAGTGTTCGAGGGGAGTACTCTCGCTTCACTAACCATGCCCCATACATTTCAGCCGTCTTCTTGTTGATTTGGGACCAGGTGGCGAACTTTTTGTCTAAACAGAAGACGAGATGTTTGTCTCGCACCGCACGGTACCTTTTCAACGTGTTATTGCAGACACCACCCAAGACTTGTGAACGCTCGCAATGTGCGAAGAACCTCTGCCATCCCTCTTGAATACTCAAGTCGGTTTCCATGGGGGCAATGACATCAGTGGTCAATTCATGTTGCACCGCGAGATTCCGATCAAGTCGTTTTAAGTTTTCGCGAGCTTCTTTCTGATCACGCGTTCCTAGCGAGTGCTTTCCCAGATTGAACTGGTTTCCACTACGTCCATCGGCGTAATAGACTCCTTCTCTGACCATCAACTTCCACAGGAAAAATTCACATTGAATCGGGGGATGTTTGGGTTTTCGAGGCATTTTCACCTCCTTTCATATTGTTTGTATTAACTCGCAGAGCCGCCCATTCGAGGTTTTCGACCGGGGAGCGTCTTTGCGGTTTGTTGGATTTTGTTGGTCCTTTCATATGACTCATTCTCAGGTGAGCGTTCGATCGCATCTTTCGGAAATAGAAGTCGTCCTCCTTTGCCCGCCGGTTGACGAAAGGCAATTTTGTTCCTGGAAACTAATCGACGGATTGTGGAGATCAACCTGTCGATCTCCACGCTGAGTTCGTCAATCGTCAGGTATTGTTTTGTTGTGTCCGCTATACTGGTCACGTTGTATTCCTCTCACATCTTTCTTCATTGGTGTGATCCAAGCTGCGATGCAGATAAGAAGAACAAAACATGTAGCCAGCGCGAGGAGAAACTTTTCAGAAAAAGTGGTTCAACGACAAATGATGTGCGCGGGGTTGGGTAGTGAAAACATGGACATGTCGTTCTGATGGGAATGTTATCACGCATTCTTCATCAGAAAGGACAACATGCCCACTTGTTTACTGTA
>DAOUPA010000589.1 GCA_030626405.1 Planctomicrobium sp. | reverse complement strand
TTCATTGATTTATGACGCGTTTTTGCTCGGAATTGAGCTGAGTGTTTCTGATGTAAAATCGAAGAGGACGCGTTGCAGTCGCGACAGGAACGGTGAAGAGTGATGGAGCAGATAATCAATAATCTTCCGGCATCAGGACAGTCGTCGACGACCGATCCGCTTCGGTAATCACCCAGAACTTCGTGTTGTTGTCTGCGTGATAAACAGAGAAGAGCCGACCTCCTTGTTCGAGGGCTTGTTCATTGGCAGCTCGGTCGTCAGGGCAACAATCGCCCCAGTCTCCAGTAACATGACGCGTCAGTGCACGTTGAATGTCTTCGGTGGAAAGTGTTTGCAGAGCATTCGGCGTTGCCACCGTCTGCCCCAGTGAAAATTTCCGTGCCGTCATAGGCAGCCTCCTTTTTAGAATATGGAACATGAGGAACTCGAACGATCCGTTCGGCCAGAATGCAGAGGGCATTCGGAGAGGGAGAAGCAATCTCGTGAAAGGATCGGCAAGTCAACAGAAAATCAGATCAACGGTCTTCATCGCCGTTGACTCATCGATGTTGCAAGCTCAGCGCGGAACCCGTGATTTATCAGCCATGGTTTCACGCGACAGTATTCATGAATTCATAGTGATTATCGAGGCCCTCCCTTGAAAGCACTGTCACCCCTTCACATTCTTATGACGCATTTACATGAGTTCTTTAGTGAGAAATGATGAGTGGTGTCTCGTGACACTTGGTCGGTAACATTGTGAATTGAGAGTTGTGCATGCAACTGAAATGATCCACTGGTTCTCCTCGAATAGAATTTTGGTATCGTAATTCTATTGGTCACACAATGAGGGGCAGGGCAGAGTTAGCGATGAGTTCAGCGATCAGTACGTTTTCTTTTATCAAGTTCGTTTTTTCGGATCGTGTGACTCTGATGTCGATCCTTTCTTTTGTTCAATTGACATCAATCTGTCAAAGCATGCTCGCATCCAGATGCGAATCAGTTCGTTGAGTTCGGTTTCGTTCTTCAAATGATTCTCCAATAAAAAAGCCCCTGAGTGGAAAACCACTCAGGGGCATAAGGAACGGGATGGAAATTTACAACACGACGGTTAACTCTTCGGATGTCGTGTTGTCTCGAATCCTTCTAATGGTTTGAAATCAAATCGAGGGTTTCTCACTCGTTTGTAATGTTCGCGGGCTTGCTCCACTGAGACCACCGGCACCCACGGATCATCGACTCCCAGGGCGACCATTTCTCGGTGAAGTTTCATTGCATACCCAACTTCAGACTTAAAGATTCCAAGTTGGTTATGTTCCTCCGGCCCCGGAAGCGTTTCATCCAGGTTCACGAACTCCGGCTACGCTTCCGTCCGTGAACCTGGATGAACTCTCCAAACTACGATCTTAACGCTGGTACCACACTGGGGGGCTGGACACATTGATAATGTGCTACAGGCAAACTGGTTGTACTACAATCGCAAACGAGGATTCCAAGGTTGTCCTGAGATTTGAAGACATCGCAATTTTGATCGAAAGCGTACTTAGACCTAATCAATGCGAGAATTTCTGAAACACCAACTACCCATTAAGAGTCCGCTGCTTTTATCAACATTTTGGCGACCAGATGAATCTCACCCAAAATTCTACAACTCCAACAACAGCTGAGAATTTCAGGTTTCAGAGACTTCCGGCGGGAACACCCAATCGTGAACATGGTTGATGACCTTTCGTAGTCGCTCATCGTCGATTCGTTCACGATAATGATCCGAAATTGTATTGTCTGAATGTCCCATGACTCGAAGGATCGCAGGGGAGTCGCATGTCTCACCTGCAATCGTTCGAAACGTATGTCGCAATGCACTGAAACCGCGATTCTTTTTTTTTATCTTCAACTTACGTTGTAATCTTTCGATCGCGTCGTGGACTGCGTCTGACCTTGAGTCATTTGAGTGGTCAATAACAAGTCGTTTCCCTGTCGATGTGTGAAAGTAATGGTCGTCCTCAATCAAGTTTTTGACAACTTTCAAAGCAACAATCGTTTCGGACCATAATGGAATTCGCCGTTCGACAGCGGTCTTTCTCCTTGGGAAATCAATATACCCTGATTCAAGGTCCACGGATGATTCTGTTAAATCAGACAAATCGCGTTGAATGAATGCACAGTTGATCCCCAAAAGAATCCATGCTCGCGTTCTATCTGTGGCGGATTCGACCATTTTGCGAATCTCTTCCGCTTCAAACATCTTAGGAGGGCTTTTTTGCCGATGTCGACGAAGCACATCTTTGGATGGTTTCACAAACTCCGAACCAAATCTTGGAGCCTGCGTCAGTTCCTGGACGTGTCCCCACTTGAAAACCATTCTCGTCTGAGTGACTTCTCTTGAAGTTCGTACTGGTCCGAAGCGGGTAGAAATGATCGCACGCAACTTTGAGAAATCTTGCGGACTGATAGAATCAACAATTCGAGAGCGGCCAAATGTTTTGACAATTAACTCGCAGGTTCTCTTGTAGTCATTCCAGGTAGCGAGTCCTAATTTACCACTTTCAACACGATTTTTCTTCGCAGTTAAGAATTGATTGCAGAGATCTTTGAGTTGAGTTCCACCAGTCTCTTCTGGTGGTTGGAGCCCGGCTTGCAACCAATCCTTCTGTTCGAGATACTTTAGCAACGCAGTATCTGGGTCTGCCCAGACACCAAAATAGTGCGTTTTCCCTCGGATTTTCTTGGCCCATTGGCCAACAGCGTGGGGAAACAGGGGGAAATCCTTGTGTGGTTTCGCAGGTTTTTGAGAAGTCTTCGACAACGCCACTGCTACTCCATTTTTGCAAACAGGTGTAGTATCAGGTGTAGTCGATTGACAAGAGGAAATCAAGAACTAGGATTCACCGCATCTTTTACAGTATTGGCCGAGTGGCGGAATTGGCAGACGCACGGGACTTAAAATCCCGAGGAGGGGAACCTCCGTGGGGGTTCGAGTCCCCCCTCGGCTACTTGAACACTTGTCCACGTGTGCCCAGCATTGTCCAACTGCGACTTTTGCTGGGTTTTTGTATTTTGAGGTCTCGGCAGACACCCCCTGTCATGCACCGTCTGCGTCGCATTTTGCGTCGCTTTTTCGAAGTGGTCTTCAGTCACCTGCAAATAGTGTTTTGTGGCGACCGCTTGCGAGTTTCCGATCCACTCGATGACCACATGCAGCGGGTATTCTTCAGCAAGCTCTGTCTCTCTGGTTGAGCGAAGGTTCTGGAAAATCTTAGGCCATTGATCGAGGCCTGCCCGGTCGATGATCCTGCCGAGTTGAGTTCTCAGATTGGAGTTTGTGTCGCGGTATCGCTGGATGACATGGACCGCACCTTCCGCCGCTTCATCGAATGCGGTCTCCAGGTACGTTCGCAGTTCAGGAAAGATCGGCACTTGTCGCGACGACTTGCCGTTGTGGTGTTCGGTCTTTGGGCTTCGTACGCGAATTCTGTTGCGTTCCCAGTCAACATCTTCCCAGCGTAGCCCCAGATGCTCGGACGGGCACCGCAGGCCACCGAAGCGACTCAACGCGAAGATCAATCGCCATTCATTATCAGGACAGGCTTCGAGCACCTTCTCGGCTTCGTCTCGACTGATAAAGTAGAACCGGTCAGGATTTGCTTGTGTACTCGATTTCAGATCGCGGAATGGATTCTCTTCGAGAAGCTTACTCCTCACTGCTGACGTGAAGAATTGCTTCGTGATGGAAAGATGCTTCCGAATAGTGTTCTCTGCGAGTCCCCGCTCCTTGAGCATGAGCCGGAACAGATCGGCATCGCCGGGTGTGATTTCCCGCATCGCCCGATTCTCTCCGAAGTGACTGGTGAGATAATCTTTCGTTGCTTTGAATTTGATGACCGTCCTCG
>DAOUPA010000246.1 GCA_030626405.1 Planctomicrobium sp. | reverse complement strand
CAGGTGCCTGTGACTCTTCCAATTCACCCGCTTCGCCGGTGTAGAGAGACTCGACAAAGCCTCGCAAGTGCTCAGCTCGAGTTTGATGTTGCAGCTTTCTGAGAGCCTTGGATTCAATTTGGCGAATACGTTCCCGTGTCACTTTGAAAATCCGACCGGTTTCTTCCAGCGTGTAACTGTAGCCATCGCCAAGACCGTATCGCAGTTTGATGATTTCGCGTTCACGGTACGTCAGGCTTTTGAGTACGTGATTAATTTTATCACGCAGCATCTGGTGCATCGCCGAATCGGCAGGCGTGCTTTCGCTCGCGTCCTGAAGGAAATCGCCGTAGCTGGAGTCTTCACTCTCGCCGACAGGAGTATCCAGGCTGATCGGATGCTTCCAGGTCTTCATGATTCGTTCAGTTTCTTCAACCGACAAATCGACTGCTTCTGCAAGTTCCTCAGTGGTTGGCTCGCGACCGGTTTCCTGACGAATTTGCTCGCTCTTCGCCTTCAGAGTTGAAATGCTCTGGAACATGTGAACCGGGATTCGGATCGTTCGTGCATGATCAGCAACAGCTCTAGTGATCGCCTGACGAATCCACCATGTCGCATATGTTGAGAACTTGTAACCGCGGCGGTACTCGTACTTTTCAACACCACGCATCAAGCCGGCGTTTCCTTCCTGGATGAGATCCAGGAAGCTCAGGCCACGGTTACGATATTTTTTGGCAATTGAAACAACAAGTCGCAGGTTCCCACCGGAAAGTTGTTGTTTTGCGTGTGTCCAGGCATCAAATCGTTGCCGGATCTTTGACAAGCGAGCTTTGTATTCGGCAGGAGTTTCGCAAGTGATGTCGACAAGTTCCGCGAGTTCATTCTGCATCATCACAACTTCGTGAGCCGCAGAAGGTCGCCGACGTAACAATTTAATGTCACGAACAAGCTCAACCATTCGTTCTCCGATCTGCTGCATACGCTTGTAGACCGGCTGTAGTCGATGTGTTCGAACGGAGAGTTCTTCGGTCAGAGAACACATTTTACGACGGCAAATGACCATTCGCCCCCGAGCTTCTACAAGCTCTTCCTTCGTGGAATCTTCCGACATCGTCAGCTCGAAATCTTTACGATTCTCAGCCAATAGATGCTTGACGGTCGGCAGGTTGATTGGCATCCGACCCAGAATTTGCTCTTTCTTCGTGTTCTCTGTATCTGACGTTCGCAATGTTCGTTCAAATGGCAGATTGCCAGTGTGGACCTGATCGAGAATGTCAACGGCCTGATTGAGGGAGAAATCAGACTCCATCAGTGTTCGTCGGTATCGTTTCCGAGTGATTTCAATTTGCTTCGCGAGGAAAATCTCATCAGCCCGCGTCAGCAACGGGATGTTTCCCATTTGACTGAGATACATCCGAATCGGATCTCGCGAGGACATCGGCGACTCAGGCTCGATCAATCCTCGGGCGATTGCCAGTTCACTCACATCAGGCTCTTTGGCCTGCTGCTCCATGCGAGTTTTCTCCGCGACCGTGTTCGGCGCGTCAGGGTCATTGATGAGTGGAATGTCTCTTTCTTCCAGCGCCTGGATGATTCGATCCATCATTAACGGATCACCACCCTCATCGGGTAGGTACTCATCAACAGCTTGGTATGTCAGAAAACCAAGCTTATTAGCGCGCTCAATCAATCCTTTGAGACCTGAATCAAGTCGATGCACCGCTCACTCCCAATGTGTATCAATTTCGGTAGGTAGGGTAAATTAAGTATACGGCCCGTGAACTCAATATTTCGATTAGTTTCGACAATCGTTCTCATCAAAGGGATCGATGAGACAACTCGAATGGAAGGGTGGGTTTGGGCGAGAATGATTGGAAGGTCGCAATCCACTCTGTAAGCAAGTTTGGGTTGACAGCATCCTGACTCTCTCCCAGGGCAATTTGACCACCTTTTTCCGATGCTATGAATTGTTGTAACATCTTGCCAACAACTGACTTCGAAAACGGTGGGCAACGATGTTCCGTTGCCTAAAACTTCTTTACCTGAAAAGTCATCCTAACAAAAGGTTCCCCCTCGTCCACGCAAAATTTTTTGAATCGGCAGATTTCTTCAAAAATCACTCCAGTAACGAACTGATCAATTATTAGACGCAAAAATCTATTGCGTCAACGAGGTTTTCGTATTGTTGAGCCGGATTTCGGGACTCCGCAACTGCCTGCGCAGAATCCGAAGACGAGGAGGGCTGTCGACAAACTGCAACATCGAACGTTGCAGCACTTCTAAACATATAATTCGTGTGGTTCCGAACCACATCGTCAGAAATCGTTCGCGTCAAACGTTATAGACCGGGTGCAACGGCAAGACACTTCAACATGTTTCGATCCCGAAGAAACAAGCGACCGTTAGAAAGCGCCGGAAGCGCACGAACCGTTCCACGCAACGGACGTGCCTTGGCCAGAACTTTCGCTCCAGATGGACTCATTTGAGTGAGCAAAAGTTCGCCGTTGGTTTTGCAAACCAGAATCTTTCCGTCTGCGGACAGCAACGTGCCATAACCAAAATCCGGTTGCGTCCACACGACCTTGCCCGATTCAATATCAAGACACTTCAAGTCAGCAGGTGGTTGATCATCGCGTCCATCAATCGCGTAAAGATGACCATCCTGATAGATAGGTGTACAATATTGTGATGCCAATGTTCGTTCGTTGTCCCAGAGTTTCTCGAAGTTCAGTAGATTGAATTTTGCATAAACAGACCCAATCCCGTAGCTGGACGTAACAAAGAGATGATCACCAATCACTAATGGTGTCGCCCCATTCACGGTCGGTCCACGTTGACCAAATGGAAATTGAAACCGCATTGCGCCCGTTTTCGCATCGAGCAGGTTGCACTTGTAGCGAGTCACGATCAGAACATGTGAAATGCCATTCAATGTGCAAGTTGTTGGAGCAGCATAGCTGGCAGGCTCGTCTGTTTTCTTCCAAAGAACAGTGCCATCAGCAAGTGAAATCCCAACAACTCCGGCCTTCTCGCGAAAACCCCCGACATTGGTGATCACGATGTCATCGATCACAATCGGGCTGCTTCCGGCTCCAAAGTATCCTTCACGTGCTTTAAAAACCTCGTGAGTCTTCACTTGCCACAGCCGTTGACCAGATTTGAGTTCGGTGCAGGTCAATACTCCCTGCGCGCCGAACGTGATGATCTTCCCGTCTGAAATTGTTGGCACGCAAAGGGGACCTTCGCCTCCGCCAACTTGCGGGTAGAATGTCGTTGGATACCCTGATTTCCAGAGTGTTTCGCCATTTTTGACGTCAAGAGCTTCAACAACCTCCTCGTTTTTTACTCGATGAAAGAGAATTGCCACGTCACCGGTGACAGCTAACCCAGCATAGCCGCTGCCGACTTTTCGTTCCCAGAGTAGTTTCGGACCGCCCCTGTCCCACTTGTCGAGAAGTTTCTCGTCGGCGGCAGCAATACCATTCCGATTCTGCCCCAAAATTTGCGGCCAGTCCCCAGCGTAGGACACCGAGCAAGTCAGAAGTAATAAGCCTATGGCATCCCTCATCAATCGCAACATCCTGTCTCTCCTTCTCCGTGCAGTCATTGATTATTTGTGGACTGATAATACTGTGAGCATCGCAGGAGTACAAAGCGAACCTGCGGATTCCACTTTTCGCTACTCTTTGTGCCATTAACAATACAACGTTTTGCTTCCAGCGCAAATTTTCGTAGTTCTCACTAGTGCCTTGCCAGGCCTGGAATGACGGGTTGTGAATTAGGAAAACCGCTCCGTTGTCGCTCTCAACAAGTGATTTCGTCCCGTCAATCCAGCATTGATGCTCCACTAGTCATTGATTCGCACACCCTTGCCCCTCGATCCCTAGCCGCTCAATCCAAGCGGCTCAAAGAATGTATCTTCTTTGGTAGCGGCATCCAGGCCGCGCCAGATCATTCCGAGGCTTGATTGATCAAAACTCGGAGTCGAGTTTTTCCGCTCGGCTTTCCGGAGGCGACATCTTCTTCACTAAAAACTGCCATGTAGATCTGACGTTCCTTGGTCCGGTTGCGGTCGTAGATGATGTAGATGCTGCCATCGTCGGCCTGCACACCATCGGGATAGCTAACCGTGCTACGTTCGTCGAGTAGTAAGCCGCCACTCCAGGTTTTGCCTTCGTCACTAGAAAGCAAAGCTGTGAGTTTGTTGCGGCCCTTTGTGTTGTGATGTTTTACGAGAAGAAGCTTTCCTGAAGCGAGACGATGGATAAAGAACCTCGCTGAGGGATGCGGAATGTCACTCGGCTGCGCGACGGTCCAAGTCTTGCCACGGTCAACCGAAGTACTTTCCAACAGGAAACCAGTGTTCGAGCGGGCCAGCAACCACAGAGAATCGTCGTTTCGTTCGATGATCATATGTTCGTCAAAGGCTCTCATTTTCGGTGGAATCTGACACCCACCACGGACACTCCAGGTTTTCCCTTGATCTGACGAGACAACAATACGGGCGCTGTTGTCGGTCTTACGCCACGTAGAGACAGGCAGCGCCCATTCTTTCGTGGAAAGGACCGTTGGTTTGCACATCATGATCCCATCAGTCAGTCGGCGAGGCGCGGACCATTTCGGTTCGGCATCGTCAGGATTCTCAGTTGTCATGGCCCAGACGCCTGAAACGCTCCCTTCGTGTCCAATCGACTGTGCCCAGAAGACCCAGATTCTCCCCAGAGGATCGAGCCAGATTTCCGGATCGAACGCACGCACCGGACCATCTCCGTCGGGATCAATCACGAGAGCGGCTTTGCTCCAAGTCTCTCCATCGTCACCACTGGTGACTGCAACAACATAGTTGTTTTGATCTTCGCCTCCTGTCGCACTGGCATACCAGACTGCCCAGAGCCGCCCCTTCGGGCTGCGAGCCAGACTCGGAATTCCCTGAAACTTACGAGCCGCTTCCTGATACTCAGATCCAGGTGAATTCGTCACGATCTGCGGCGGCTTGAGAAACGACTGATCCTCCTGAGCCACCGTCACTGAGGCAAAGAATGCAATGCTAAGGAGCGTTCGAAAAAAGGTTGTTAGTTTCATCGGTTTTAAGTTTCGCTACGGGTATTGAATTTCTGTGTGAGGGTGTGCGTCATGTTATCGTCAACGCATTTGTGATGCCATTCGCACTCCAGCCTTTCTTCTTCCCCCTGCCCCTCGATCCCTGGTCCCACTCGCTGCCTATCGTCAAAAGTCGGATCACTTTAGAATGACGTTCAGGGGTTTTCGGAAACCTCAAACCATTCTGTGATGAATATCAAGACTTGGGCGGAACTATGAGTGACGCAGATTCAACGCAAACGACAAACAAAACAGCGACTCATGGAAGTTCCTGGAATCTTCCGAATGCGATCACGTTCTCCCGATTGATCCTGTCGTTTGTTGTGTTCGCATTGATTGACTTCACTGACTGGTGGATCACAACGACAGCCATCTTTGTGATTGCAGTTTCGACCGATTTTCTCGATGGATACTTCGCGAGAAAATGGAATCAGATCACGGTTGTGGGACGGATCATGGACCCGTTCGTCGACAAAGTCATCGTTGGTGGCACGCTGATTTTCCTGATTCCTCACCCGGACAGTGGGATCTGCCCCTGGCTCACGTTTATCGTCATTGGTCGGGAAATGTTCATCACCGGCCTGAGATCAGTACTCGAAGGACACGGAGTCGATTTTTCCGCGAAATGGAGTGGGAAAGTGAAGATGATTGTGCAATCCATCACAATCCCGTTGGCAATTCTCTCCTTGAGTCCTGAATTTCTCGGTTGGCTGGGCGGATATGATGTCAGTTTTATTCAAGTGCGCAATTTGTTTTTGTACGCAACCGTAGGGATCACACTCTACTCTGGAGCTGAATACACATGGCGTGGATTCTTGCTCATGAAGCAGCAAAACATCACTACCAGTTCGGAAGACGATTCGGCTTCCGGTCAGGAATCTTAAAAAATTTGACCTGTCGGCAGGTTCTCGCTTACATTTGCCTGAATCCAGGTCTCCACACTCTCCAGGGTGTGAGAAATTGTATGGCCTCCCGCTGACCGTTTTGCGATAGCAGCCACGGGAACACGATCAAAGTTTGAAAGCCACAGTCAATGAGTGAAGATTTCGGTGAATCCACAGATGGTGAAACTCTCTCCGCTGAAGAGACTCATTTCGATGAGTTGACCGTTGTTGATTCTGAACTCGTTGAGGTGAGCGACGAAGTCGATGAATTTCAGCCCCAAGCCTATCGTCCTCCTGGTCCCGGTCTTCCGGAATCGCTCGGTTGGATTTTTCTCTTCTTTGTTTGCCAGATCGTTGGAATGATCATCGTCTTTGCAGGTGTCCTTGCGATGACTATCAGCGATGTACAGGAACTCCAGGGGTTTAATTTTCAGGCGTGGTTGGCCAGTCTCTCGCCGACGTTGCAGTTGGTAGTAATGGCTTCACCTGCTCTTGTTGGTTACTTCGGTCTTATCCCGCTCGGACTTTTAAGACTCACTCCCCGTCCGATTTCGCGACTGAATTTGAATTTGCCGACAGCAGGGCAAGTCGTCGTTGCTGCCAGTCTCGTATTGCCGCTCACAATGGTTGCCAACTCGATCATGTCAGGGATCGATCCGTTTTGGCAGCAACTGGTGGAAAGAATTCCAGCCCTCAGCGGCTTGAACATGGATGTCCACGACATGTTGGCTCAGTTCGGGAACGCTTCGCTGCCGGCCGCTCTATTCCTGATTGCCGTTGTTCCTGGCATCGGAGAAGAATTTTTATTCCGTGGTCTGATCGGACGGGGATTGGTGGCTCGGTGGGGTTTGATTGCTGGCGTGGGGATCACTTCATTCCTATTCGCCGCGGTACATATCTTCCCACCACACGTCATTGCGATTTTGCCAGTCGGAATTGCATTGCACTGGATTTACCTGACGACCAAAAGTTTCTGGGCGCCAGTCCTGTTCCACTTTTTGAACAATGGAATTGCCACCATTCTAATGAGGGCGGAGCAGTCCGAAGAAGAGTTGCACTGGAGTATCATTCCGTTGTCAGTCGGTTATTTCGTCTGGTGTCTGTATTGGCTCTACCAGATGCGGACTATTCACCAGACGGAAGAGGGACCAATTTCCTCACCCGGTTATGAAGTTGCTGTCCCTGAGAACGTCGAATGCTGGCGCGAATCGAAGACGTACATTGCCCCGGTCCTCATCGGCGTCGCCATGATCGCGCTGGAAATCTACATCATCGCGATTGCATTCTCACCAGCGTAAAGAATGAACCGTGGTGAAAAACCTGCATTAAGATTCCAGAAACGAGCAGATGTAGTCCGTTACTTCATGTACGGTCACTTTGAACGAAGACTTCCCTGGGACGTTAAGCGACTCGCCGCCGACAACGCTGATCGAGTCACTCTCTCCTGAAAGAAGGACCTCGAGTTTTCCGGCCGTGATTTCCATGAGTTCTGGTTTGTCGGTATTGAATTCGTATGAACCAGGCAGCATGACACCGAGCGTTTTGCTGCTGCCATCAGCGAAGTTGATTGTCCGGCTGGTGACGTTCCCATCAAAGTAAATATTCGCAGCTTTGACAACGTTGACTGACTCGAATTCACTCATGGTCTGCTCGGTTTTTGGATGGAAGAATAAAAAGGGATGAGTTCTGTACCCCGTAGGGTCCCTTGAGACTGCGAAAGGTAGCATCTGCTTTCCCACGCGAAAAGCGACCGGGTTGCGTTCAGATGAACGATGTTCGATCATCTGCTTCTGATGATAACCCTGTTCGAAATTTATGGTGCATGATGAAGTTTTTGTTTTCTGTGATCGGAGTTTTTCTGTTTGTTTCGTCTGCTGCTTTCGCTGAAGTCAGTTTCGTCGAGAATGGGAATCCGCTCGATGTATATGCTGATCAAGGTTCATGGAAAAGTCATGATGGTTACCTCGAAGCGAGCGGTCTCGATGCAATCCTGACCACGAAACAGACTTTGGAATCGGGGCCGTTTGAAATTCGCGCGAAGTTGCGACTTCTCAATCAGAAGAAATCAGCAGCAACACTCCAGTTGGGAGGTAGCCACTTCGGTTTCGAAGGTGCCAGCGAAACGATTTTCGTGAGTGGTCCGCTATTCGGTTCACTGAAGTTCATTGGTGATCCAGACGACTTCTTCAAACGTGATGACTGGTTTGAAGTCAAAGTCATCGGAAACGGTGAGACGATTCGCTTTCTGTTGAATGATCGCGAAGTCATTTCCGTCGACGATCCTGGAACTGGGTTTGATCTAATAGGTCTTCGCCCCTGGCGCAGCACGATGCAGGTTGCGAACTGGACTGCTTCTGGAAAACTCAAGAAGGCGGAGCCGAAGCAACCGCGTGGATTTACGATTCCACTGATCGATTTGGCGGACCAAACGGATCGGCAGATTCTCGTTGATCGCGAGAAGGGTCAGTACCTTGGACACCCGACGACGTTTCTGCTCGAAGATGGCAAGACGATGCTCTGCGTATATCCGAAGGGACACGGTCGCGGACCGATTGTTTACAAGCGTAGCACCGATGGCGGTCTCACCTGGAGCGAGCGACTACCGACGCCTGAAAACTGGTCGACCAGTAAGGAAGTCCCCACGCTGCATCGCGTCGTTGATGCAGATGGAAAGAAGAGACTCATCATGTGGTCCGGGCTGTACCCTGCCCGGCTGGCAGTCAGCGAAGACGACGGTGCATCGTGGTCGCCGCTCAAAAAAGTCGGAGACTGGGGAGGGATCGTCGTCATGGGAACTGTCGTCGATCTCAAAACGCCCGGCAATTACGTCGCCTTTTTCCACGACGATGGACGCTTCTTGACTGATGATCCAAAACAGACAAAGCCACCAACCTTCAATCTTCTGCAAACATTTTCCAAAGATGGTGGTCTCACCTGGTCCGAGCCGGAAACGATTCTGGCGAGAAGCGATGTGCATCTTTGCGAGCCAGGTGCAGTCCGGTCGCCGGATGGAAATCAGATTGCCGTGTTGCTTCGCGAGAACCGTCGGCTGCGGAATTCATTTCTCATCGTGAGTAACGATGAGGGCAAAACCTGGAGCGATCCGAAGGAACTGCCAGCATCGCTCACCGGAGATCGCCACACCGCGAAATACACTCCTGACGGTCGGATGTTCATTTCCTTCCGAGATCAGGCATACGCCAGCCCGACAAAAGGTGACTGGGTCGCCTGGGTCGGGAAGTACGAAGACATTGTCGCTGGGCGTGAAGGTCAGTACCGCATTCGTCTGATGGACAATCACAAAGGTGCCGATTGTGCCTATCCGGGAGTCGAAGTCCTCCCCGACGGAACAATTGTCACGACAACATACGGTCATTGGACCGCAGGCGAACAGCCATACATTATGAGCGTCCGCTTGAAGTTATCCGAAATCGACGACATGGCCAAGAAGTCTGAGTAATAAAGCTAAACGACAAGATACAACTAAATTGGATTGATCATATGAGTTTTCAAATTTCACGAAGAAACTTTCTGGCTGCCAGTAGTGTGGCGGCGTTGGCTCCGCTTTCAACTGCCTGGAGTCAGGAGAGGAAAAGCAGCACTGTTTGGCACGATGTGCGGGATTGGGGCGTTGAAGGAAAAGGCTGGAACGACACAGCGAAATACTTTGATCGCCTGCCTGCCAGAGCGGAAGGCAAAGTTCGCAGAGCGGTGTGGGGATTGAGTCGACATTCCGCCGGCATGTCGGTCCGTTTCAGCACCGATGCGACATCGATTTCGGCAGACTACAAAGTGACGTCGCCCAGTCTGGGAATGCCGCACATGCCAGCGACCGGCGTCAGCGGTCTCGACCTTTATGCACAAACAGATGACGGCGATTGGCGCTGGGTGTCAGTCGTGAAGCCGACCAAACAAGAGGCACAAGTCAATATCATCTCCGGACTCCTGCCAGGCAAACGAAACTACATGGTTTACCTGCCGCTCTACAATGGCACCGAGCACCTCAAGATCGGCGTTCCAGATGGTGCTGCGTTCGATCCGATTGAACCTCGCAAAACCGGACCAATTCTGTTCTACGGAACCTCAATTACTCACGGCGCGTG
>DAOUPA010000551.1 GCA_030626405.1 Planctomicrobium sp. | reverse complement strand
CTCAGCGATTGTTTCGAAATTCGTTCCTGGGTCTTTTCGATGGCCCAGATCGAAACTCCAGCACTTCAACTCGCAACAGTTCCAATGTTCCGTCTCAGGCGCTTTACCTCATGAACTCAGAGTTTATCAAAAAACAGTCAGAAGCATTCAGCCAGCGGCTTCTTGACGACGAATCAGGCGACGAACAACGCGTTTTCCAACTTTTTCAATTAGCATATGGCCGCGACCCCGATTCCGTGGAATTAAAATCGCTTCTCGACTTTCTGAGCCGGTATCGAACTGAGACTGGATCTTCCGAAAAGGAGACACAACAAAATGAGAAACAAGCCCTGATAGCAATGTGTCGAGTTGTGCTGACCAGCAACGAATTCTTTTTCATTGATTAAGTTCACCATGCCCAGAATCATGCCCAAACAAATTCAACAACTCTCTCGACGAGAAGCCCTCGGTGCTGCCGTTGCTGGTTTCGGAGCCACTGCGTTTTCCGGTCTGATCCCTGGAAAGATGCTTTTGGCAAACGAATCGGCGGCCCGTCCTCCGCATCATGCTCCGAAGGCCAAGCATATTATTGTGTTGTATATGTCTGGTGGATATTCGCACGTCGACACGTTCGACCCTAAGCCGCGTCTAACCCGCGATCACGACCTTCCTATCGGAGCAGAATTGAGAGCGGCTGTCTCCGGGCAACCGAAAGCGGATCGCTTTTTGAAAGCACCGTTGTGGAAGTTTCGTCCCAATCGCCATTGCGGAACGGAAGTCAGCGATCTCTTTCCGCACATTCGCGAAGTGATGCACGAGGTGGCTCTGATTCGTTCGATGCACGCCGACCATCGCGATCATGGAGAAGCCACGCTGCAACTCCACACAGGCAGCACCGGTGCCGCGATGCCGAGTCTCGGTGCCTGGCTGAGTTACGGTCTCGGGACATTCAACAAAAACCTGCCGGCTCATGTTGTGATTTCTGAGCATCGGCCTTACAACGGTCCGCAAATCTGGGATGCGAACTTTCTGCCGAGCGTCCACAATGGAGTTCGCATTCATCCCGGGGATGAGCCACTACCGAATCTGAAACCAGCGACGCCGCTGCCTCTGCAAGAATTGGAACTCAGCTTGCTGAGCACGTTGAATCAACAACACCAGAAGCGTCACTCTCGCGACTCGCAACTGACTGGCCGGACGAACTCTTTCCGCATGGCGAAGGGATTACAAGACTTGGCTCCGCAAGTCCTCGACTTGAGCCGCGAGTCAAAGTCGACGCTAGCGATGTACGGTTCCGAACCGGGAGACCGAACGTCGTATGCCGCTCAATGCATTATGGCTCGACGGCTGATTGAAAACGGAGTCCGGTTTGTTGAAATCATTGACGCTGTCGGAGCATGTGCCGACAACTGGGACGCAGCACATCGGGACATCGGAACACACGAAAAGTATGCCAAACGAGTCGATCAACCGATTGCCGCACTCATCAATGACCTGAAACAGCGAGGTCTCTTCGACGAAACGTTACTCGTCTTCTGCACAGAATTCGGGCGCAGCCCATGGGCTCAAGATGGGAAGGGAACCAAAAGCCGTACGCATCACCCGTCGGCGTTTTCCTGTTGGTTGGCAGGTGGTGGAATTCACCCCGGCATCGTCTATGGAAGAACCGACGACATCGGCAATCACGTCGAAGAGAATGCCGTTCACATCCATGATTTTCACGCAACGATCTTGCACGCGATGGGCCTGAACCACGAACGACTCACCTTCCGCCACGCCGGCCGAGACTTCCGCTTAACCGACGTACATGGCCACGTCGTCGAAGATATTTTGGCATGAAAGGTAACCGCCTAGAAAACTGTATCGAGGACGTTTTTTGAAGGCTTGTAGGCATCGCGGTGACACGAATTGACTTCAGGAATTGGCTAGAGTCACTCTCACGACTCAATCGCCATGTCGCAGGGACTTTAGCGGGAGAAGAATCGACGCAAAAAGTGGCAAAACGCTTTCGGGTGACTGCGAGCCGAGTTTCTCAACTGAGACGCGAGTTACTGGAATCCTGGAATGATTTTCAAAGGATCGAGGTTTCGCACTGAACTGTTGATGAATTCAGTGCTGGAGGAAACCAATTCGGGAAACACTTTTCGCATCAGGGCGCGGTCATCGTGGTTCCCTGGAATCAAACGGCAGCGAGGTGACCAATCGCCCAGCAAACCTCGCTGTGCTTCATACATGGCGAGTTGTTCGTCACGAGTCAGGTCATCTGTGAGGAAAACATAATCGAAATTCCATTCTCCTGATTGTTCCCGCTCCCTGATCAACTGCAAAACTTCAATTTACGAATCCCGTGTGCGAACGCCTTTGGGTGTCGCATTGGGATTAGCCAGCAGATGTAAGTCGGTGAGTTGTAGGATTTGTGCAGGCATGCATTTTGTGTTGAAGCTAAATTCTCTTTGTGTGGATGTTCACGCAATGATCTCGTTGATGGGGTGCCCGTAGTCGATTTCCAGCCGTTGTTGACCGGGGACATCCAGTCGACGGGCGTCGAGTCCCAGTTGTTGCATCAGCGTCGCGTGAATGTCGGTGACGTAGTGCGGGCTTTCAACTGCGTGGAAGCCGATTTCGTCGGTCGTGCCGTGAGTCACTCCTCCCTTGATACCGCCACCAGCCATCCAGACAGAGAAGCCAAACGGATGATGGTCGCGACCGTTGCCGCCTTGTGTTCCGGGAGTCCGTCCAAACTCGGTCGCGAAGACAACGATTGTTTCATCGAGCAACCCTCGCTGTTTCAGATCTGTCAGGAGTCCGGCGACAGGCTTGTCGACCTGGGCCGCAAGATTGGTGTGATTGGACTTCAAGTTTCCGTGTGCATCCCACGCACCGGCGGCTCCTGCACCGTGCATGATCTTGATGAATCGAACACCTTTTTCCACGAACCGTCGTGCTGCAAGCAGTTGCATTCCGAAGGGCTTCGTCTTCTCATTGTCCAACCCGTAAATCTGCTGCGTTGCTGCGGTTTCGCCGTCGAAATTGATCACTTCAGGAACGGCGGTCTGCATGCGAAACGCCAGTTCGTAGGACTTGATGCGGGCACGCAATGCCTCATCTTCCGGATGTTTGACAGCCTCAATCTGATTCAGCCGTTTGATCAAATCGAATTGAAATTCCTGCTCTTCTCGCGACAGATCTAACGCTGGCTTGGCGTAAGGAAGTGGGTTCTTGGGATCAACTTTTAATCTCACTGCGTCGTAAGCACGTCCAAGATAATTCCCGTCATTGTGAACCTGAGGATACTTCACTCCCATCTTGATGTACGCTGGCAAATTTTCGTTGAGTGAGCCTAAACCATATGTGACCCAAGCACCGATGTTCGGGAACATTCCATCGATGTTGTGTCGTCCATTCTCGAATTGATATTGTGCACCGTGATTATCGTCGGTGGTCCACATGGAACGGACCACTGCAATATCGTCGACACAGCCACCGATATTTGGGAAAAAGTCACTGACCTCGATACCGCTTTGACCGTATTTCTTGAAGCCGATCTGCGTCTCGTACAGCTTGTTCCTTTGGGTCTCTTGATTGGTTGCGACGACACGTAGCTTCTTGAGTCGTTCGGGGTCTTGGACGTACTTCCAGGGCGTTTCGGAAATCGACTTGCCAGCATACTTGTCGAGCATCGGTTTTGGATCGAAGGATTCCAAATGGCTAAAGCCACCGCGCATGAACAGCCAGATGACATTCTTCGCCTTAGGGGAAAAATGTGGTTCTCCGTCTGGTGGACGCCAGCCAGCGATTTCCGTAGCACGACCATCGCGATCCATCAACGAGGCGAGTGCAACCCCAGTCAAACCCATTCCGGCGTCGGCAAGAAACGCTCGGCGGTGAATACCGCGACAATGTTGCCGGTTTGCGAAGTCAACATTCATGACTCGGCCTTTCATCGTATTGTGACAAAATTATTGTGGTTCAGCAGAACGTGCACCAGATTCTCTCTCGCCCGCACAACCGGATGAGGGTGTTTGTTGTTGGTCAGCGCCGTAATGGACTTATCGAGCATTTCCCTGCAGGCTGCCGTTTCCTCTGTGGACGGTGGAGTTTGCAAAACGGTTTCAAAGGCCGTCTTGATAAACTGTTCGTCCGTGGAACTGCCGAGTTTTTCTTGCAGACGGGAGGCAATCCGGCGTGACATTTCCAACGCCAGCTTGCTGTTGGCTAAGGCCAACGCTTGCTGCGGAATGATGCTCTCGCCACGACGGTAACAGAGGACGACGTCAGCATCGTCAAACATCGAAACGAATGCGCCACGCTTGTCACGTGAATGAGTGAAGTACAGGCTGCGCCGGAATACGGAGT
>DAOUPA010000708.1 GCA_030626405.1 Planctomicrobium sp. | reverse complement strand
TTTTCAATCGCGCTCCAGTGACGACGACTGAGTTCGAGCAACCTCTCAGCATTGGCATCGCTACGACTCAATGAAGTCACGTAATACGTGACTTCGGTTTCTCGCTTGCGAGCACTCACACGCTCTCGTTCAACACGGCAGACCTGTTGAATGCCGGGCCAGTCAAGGTAGTTGTTCAAAGATGTGATACTGATCAGCTGACGTTTTTCGAGACGACCATGACCTTTATCCAAAGTCCGATGACTCTCGCGATCAGCAGCCCGTCGACGCTGGGCGTAGGGGGGAAAAGGCCGCTGGCTTGGCGGCAAATTCAACTGTAATATCCCTGAGAAGTGTCGGTTGGTTGTTTTTCACCGGTAGAAAATAGTCGCCGCCGGAATCAAGAATTTTCTGACAGACATCGCGGTGGGTAAACATTGCATCTGCCACAACAACGCGGCCTTTGAGAACGAGCGTTTTCAGGAATTCCAAGGAAGTTTTGTGTTCGTTGGTCTTCCCGTCAACTCGACACTGACCCAGCACACAACCCGTTTTTTGATCCACTGCGCTCAATAAATGAACCGCTCTGGTAAAAGGGACGCAACGTCCCACACAGTGTCTTGCCATCAATGCTGATGACTTCGATGTTAGTCGATTCTGCGTCGTCGATTTGCAGTTGCAAATCATTGGCGATCCACTCTTTTAACGCTTGCTCAAGTACCTCCGGATCGAGCTTCATGAGCAAATCACGGAAGGCATCCAGTTTGGGAGGTCGCCGCGTGTGTCCCATCCAGTGCCAGACGTCAACGAGTAAATCGTGCAGCCACTCAGCGATTCCGGTATATCCCCGGGCACCACATAAAAGGCCACAAATAACTGCCGTCAGCATGGCAGAAATCGAATGACATCGTCCCTTACGCCCGCGTGGATCAGGGCCACAAGAATCCTGAACACGGACGACAAATACGTCAGCAAACTCCCTTCACAGGCAGATGGCATAAACACCCCTCCTTGAAGAAAATACGGATCTCCTTAAACACAACCAACGATACACAGAGTCGCCAATTTGTAAATAGCAAAAGCCCTGGCGATCCAGCGACGTGTCTAACTTTTGAAGGTCCACTTGCCGTATGATGGAGCGGATCACACCAGCGAGCCGCTCTACATCCTCAACCGTAGCGGCAATCGTCCCAGTCACGAACATGCCCCGCTGTTCTTCGACATGGCAATCGAACAATGCCGGGCGGCAGGGTTTCGCAAGGTGCTGCTGCGAGGTGATACCGACTTCTCATTGACAGAGAATTTCGACCGCTGGAGCGAAGACAATGTCCAGTTCGTCTTTGGCATGGATGTGAAACCGAACCTCGTTGCGCTTGCAGAGACCCTGGAAAAAGAGACGTGGAAGCCATTGAGGCGTTCACGTTCCACCACTTCAATGGAAAAACGACTGTGCTTGTGCTCTGAGTGGCTGGTAACCACAATAAAGAGCGACACTCACCTTCTCCTAACTTCGACTATTGCCATGCTAACGCTGTTGCACCTGTCCGATCTTCATTTCGGTCCTCCCTATCTTCCGCAGGTTGGCGAGGCGGTATTGAGGCTGGCTGCAGAATTGTCTCCCGACACGATCGTGGTCAGTGGTGATTTCACTCAACGGGCGAAACGTCATCAGTTCGAGGAAGCCAGGGCATTTCTGGATCGATTACCGCCAGCAAACAGGGTCCTGGTGCCGGGTAACCACGACGTTCCGCTGTTCCGCGTGGTGGAACGACTGAAATCACCTCTGGGTCTGTATCAGGAATTCATCGAAGGACGGCTGAACTACTCGGTGAAAGGCAACGGCGCCGTGATCGCCGCATTAGATTCCACCACTCCGAGGCGTGCTATCACCAACGGTCGCATTCATACCGCGCAGTTGGACTTCTGCAGCGAAGTCTTCAGCGGCGTACCTGATGAAACCGTCAAGATCGTGGTTGCCCATCATCATTTTGCGGGAGCACCGGACTACGAATGGGATCGAACCATGCCGAAGGCGAAGCGTGCGATTGACCGCTTCGTAGATCTCAAAGTCGATCTGATACTCGGAGGACACCTGCACCGTGCGTATATCGGCAACACTCTCGACATTTACGCTGGCCGGCATCGAGATCGGGGTATCATTATCGTGCAGTGCGGTACGAGCACGTCGCACCGTGGACGGGGTAAAGAATGCGAGAAGAACTCGCTTAACATTGTCTGCGTCGAATCCGGCAAGTTGCACGTGACCCATTACATGTACTTTCATGATCGGGACAGATTCGAGCCGGTCAGCCGTCACACGTTTCCCCGTCCTGGTAGGCAGTTCAACGAGAGCTGATGAAACGCAAGTTGCTGATTTTCGCCGCCTTTGCCGGTACCACGATCGTACTGTGGTTTCTATATCGCCATTACGGGACGTTGGAAACACTTGTGCAACATGAAGCCCGAGTACGCGGTTTTCTGTCCGAGCACATGGTTGCGGGGATGTTCATCGGTTTTCTGTCTTATATCTTGTTGTCTCTTATTCCCGGAACAGGTGGCAAATCAGTTGTCTACGGATGGCTATTCGGGTTATGGCAAGGGGTCGTCATCGCAAACTGTGCGCTGACTGTCGCTGCCATCATCACCTTTCTGATCAGTCGCTCGCTGCTACGCGAAGCCCTGCAATCGAGGTTTGCCTTGACCATGGATCGATTAGACAAAGCCGTTCAAAATGACGG
>DAOUPA010000053.1 GCA_030626405.1 Planctomicrobium sp. | reverse complement strand
TGTCTGGATCGGAATCGGTGTCAATCAGTGCGACAGTCTTGACACCCAGAACCTTGCACTCGTTGATGCAGTTGCGTTCTTTGTTCGGGTCGACAACGACAATCACTTCTGGCAGGCGATTCATATCACGAATCCCTCCCAGGTTGCGTTGAATCTTGCTCATCTCACGACGCAAACGTGATTGCTGTTTCTTCGAGTACGTTCCAAGTTCGCCGCTCTTTTCCAGTGCTTCCAGCTCTTCGAGTCGTTTCAATCGACTGCGGACAGTTCGGAAGTTCGTGAGCGTTCCACCCAACCATCGCTCAGTACAGTACGGCATCCCGCACTCTTCTGCGGTGTTTCGAACGATGTCGACAGCTTGGCGCTTTGTACCAACAAAGAGAATTAAACTTCCCTGAGCAGAAACCTTGTACAGGTACTTTTTGGCACGTACGAGACCGCGAATGGTCTCTTTCAGGTCGATGATATGAATGTTGTTGCGTTTTCCGTAAATATACGGTCGCATTTTAGGGTTCCACTTACTGGTCTTGTGACCAAAGTGAACGCCAGCATCGAGAATGTCTTTAACTACAATTTCTGCCACGTCTTAATTCTCCAGACAGATCGCAACGTCTCCAGTTTCTACTGGAACCAGTCGCTTAAAAATGAAATGTCAGGCAGGTTACATCACCAGCCGGTTCAAGAAAGTACGCTCTACGATGTCAGGGCAATTCGACCCAAACATCTCGTTTCAAGGAGTAGATCGTGCAGAATTTACGTTTCTGCATGAGAATCACGGATCGTAGTCGTTCAAAGATGTTGAGTCAAACGTTCCAGAAGAGAGTGAGGCTACCTTCCAAACGTTTTTGTGATCAGCCGTAAAGTATTGCTGTGACGACACTTCCTTCGGGAAGTCCTTCTGATTCTGATGTCACAATCACAAACCCGTCTGCTCGTGTTGTTGACGAAAGAATAGAAGCTCCACTAATCGCCAATGGGATTGCTGACTTTTCGTTCTTAACTGCAACTCGGCAGTAATCAACCCGACCGATTGCGGAAACGATTTTCTTTTCGAGCGTGACCGTAACTTGCCGAAATGGCCAATCTGTCGAACGCCCGGCAAGTTGACGAATTGCTCGACCAGCGAAGAAATCGTAGGCACATAGACAAGAGACTGGATTTCCAGGCAAAAGAACAACCAAAGCCGCTCCTACCTGACCAAGTCCAGTAGGACTCGACGGACGCATAGCGATGCCATGTATCGGTAGTTCGCCATGTCTCTCAATTAATAAGGGGGCAAAATCTTCTGCGCCAACGCTCGACCCACCTGATATCAATATTACGTCCACATCAGGAATTAAAAGGGCGTCTTCGATGGCTCTTTCGGTATCCTCAACGAAATTTATCGACTCAACAATCCCACCGTCTCTTGGAATCGCACCCAGCAACAGCGATGAGTTGGCTTCGTAAATTTGATGAGGACGTTTCTTCTGTCCCGGCTTGACGAGTTCATTTCCAGTGATGATCACACGCACTTTCGGCTGGCAACGCACTGTTACTGTAGGCGTTCCAATTGATGCAATGACAGCGATATCCTGGGGTCGCAGCAGTCGACCTGGCTCGACGACCACTGCTCCCGATTGAATATCTTCACCTGTTCGACCGATGTGTTTGAAAGGACCAACAGTGGTTGAGACCGAAACGTCATCTCTTTCGGCTTGTGTGTATTCAACGGGAACAACGGCGTTCGCTCCGTCCGGAATCGGTGCTCCGGTCATGATTCGAACAGCTTGTTTCGGCTGAAGAGTTCCATTCCAGGCCTTGCCAGGCATCGATTCACCTACGATGCGCAGTCGAATCGGCTGATAGTCACTTGCGCCTGTGGTCTCATCTGCGATCACCGCGTATCCGTCCATGGCTGATCGGTCAAACCCGGGAACGTCAATTTCGGAAAGCACAGGTTCTGCGAGAGACCGACCGTATGCTTGGTTGATCGGGACTGTTTCGTTGCGAATTTCAACCTTTGCAAGCATTACGTCCAGCCATCCCCAAGCCTCTTCAACTGTGGAGCGTGTACGGAATCCAGACATGCGGATGTCATGGGCTGGCATTGAGTAATGACTCCAATTGTGAAGTGAAGAACGAGGAACCGGATTAATTATCTCGGTGAAAATCAGGCTGGACGCGATGAACAGTTCCTTGAAATCTGCTGAAAAGGTCGTAAAACAGAATTACTGCCCACTCTCATTCGTACACAATGATTTTAGCGACACTATTCAAATGCCTCAGCAACACTCTTCTCAAAGTGAGATCGAACAACAAATTCTCGACAAGGTCGATTCCATCATTTCTGACTGTGAAGCGAATGGCAAGCCTTTGGAACTCGACCCTGCCAGAACTCGGTTGTTTGAGACCTTTGTAATTGCGGAAGCTGCGAACTGTGTTGGAGATACGGCAGAGCCGGATCTTTCAGCAGATGGTCTCTGTAAGTCGCTGGCGGAGCGTTGGGGGCTTCAAGAAGCGGCACAAGAGTCCATGGTGAACCAGACTCAATTGCAAGGTGAGCAGCTTACGAAAATGAGGAGTCTCTGGGCCGTGATGCGAATGTGGATGGAATGGACCTACGCTTGGGAAAGATGGGCGGAATTTCACGCAGATTCAATTCCGTCGGTACAATCTGAGACCGATTGAACCGAGAACACCGAAGAAGCTCCATTTTGCCACCTGCAACACCTGTAGCCACAAGAACGGTCAACTATTTTGGGCGAATTTCTGGAAACTTTTCCGGTTCGAAGTCGTCTAATTACTGTTCGCATCCATTTTATGATCGTTTTCGAACCGAGAATGATCGAGGGGCGACTTGCATTGGGATGCCAATAGAATTGCGAATTTTGATGGATTCTCCTTTGCGAGTTGTGCTGTTTTTCCCTAAATTAAATGGAATTAGTCACTTCAGTTCGTTTCAGAACAACCCGTCTGAGGAAAAGTTCGGAATCCTGACCGTTAAATTTCGCCGCATTGACGAATGTGATTCGTGAGATGCCCGTTGAAATTTCGACAGGAAACGACCCCTCTCATTTCGGTTTGGTGAAGCAAGCTGAGTTATCATAGACTGGACAACTTCAGTTCAGTTGTTTGTCGGAGAATTCGGCGATGGCAGAAGCAAAAGCTGCATGGGGTATTGATATCGGTCAGGCAGGCCTGAAGGCTCTGAAGGTTCGGTATGTCGAGTCGACCGGTCAGCTCGTGGCGGAAGCGTTCGACTATATCCCCTTTCCTAAAATCCTCTCTCAGCCTGATGCGATTCCTGAAGAGATTGTTCCGCAGGCAATGGAAACATTCCTGGCTCGCAACGACCTCAAAGGTGACCTTGTCTCGATCAGTGTTCCGGGGCAATCTGCGCTCGCCCGCTTCATTCAATTGCCACCGGTCGAAGCAGGCAAGCTTCACGAAATTGTGAAGTACGAAGCTCGGCAGCAAATTCCGTTTCCTCTCGAAGAAGTGATTTGGGACTACCAGCCCTTGGGCGCTGGTGCCGAAGAAGGTGGCTTTCTGCTCGATGCTGAAGTCGGTCTGTTTGCCATGAAACGGGATCAGGTCTATCAGCAACTTCGACCCTACCTCAACGCGAAAGTTGAAGTTGAACTGATTCAGATTGCACCGCTCGCGCTCTACAATGTTGTGAGCGTTGACGAGATGAAAATTCGCAAAGAGAGTGAAGGTGAAGACAGCGAAGATCACTACATCGTGATGGACATGGGGTGTGATAACACCACGCTCATGGTGACTAATGGTTACAACGTCTGGATTCGAAACGTACCCATCGGCGGTAATCACTTCACACGTGCTTTGACGAAGGATATGAAGTTGAGTTTCGCGAAGGCGGAACACCTCAAGTGTAATGCCACCAAATCCCCGGACCCTCGAGCGGTCTTTCAGGCATTGCGACCGGTCTTCAACGATTATGTTTCTGAGATTCAACGATCCATTGGTTACTTCTCCAGTGTGAACCGTTCCGCGAAAATCGTCAAAGTGGTTGGCGTCGGGAACGGTTTCAAGCTTGCTGGTTTGCAGAAGTTCCTGCAACAGAATTTACAATATGAAGTCGAACGACCAGAAACATTTCACGAACTCTCCGGCGATGCCGTTCTGAACTCTCCGATGTTCGCAGAAAACATTCTGAGCTTCGTTGTTCCCTACGGTCTGGCACTTCAAGCTCTCGGGATTTCGCGCATCCAGACGTCACTGTTGCCGCCGGAAATCTCGACGGCTCGTATGATTAAAAGGAAGAAGCCCTGGGTTGTTGGAACAGCGGCATCTATGCTCCTCGGGTTTTCACTTGCGACCGCTGGAAATGCGTTTTCATTCGGCAGAGTCCATACCGATGAATTCGCGGATGCACAAAAAACAGCGGAGACCTTCGGGACAAAAGTCTCTGGCCTGAAAAGCAAATACGATACTCAGGTTGGGGACTATTCAACCACCCAGGAAAAGTTGGGGGGACTCATCAAAGATCGACGTAACGTCGGATCCTGGACCGAACTCTACAACGCCGTTCTTGACTGTCTGCCTAGAGATGGTGACATCCCTCCTGAAAAAATCGAACTCCGCAATCGAATTTCCCTCTCGTCATTTACGACCGACAAAGTTTCAGATGTCTCAGGCTGGTATGAGAAACTTGATTCGCAAATGAAAGAGTTTATGTCTAAGGAGGACAAGGAAAGCGGCCCCTCTGGTGAAGGGTACCTCGTGACTCTCACTGCCCAGCACTGGCATCACGATGTCAAAGACGTTGTCGAAGGTCAGGGAATTCAGTACGTTGTTGCGACGTTCCTGGAGAACTTGAAACAACCGATGATCCATCGCGATGGATTTCCCGCACGAGATGTCCGCGCAATGGGTATTTCTCATCCCACGATTGTCGATTTCAATAGGGTGATTGAGAAGGTGAATCTTGGGGGGAATCGTTCGTCCGCCAAATCCTCACGCGTTCTTCGTTCCGGTGAGATTGGAAAACCAGCGGGGCGAGGCGGTCTCGGTGCTGATTTTGAGGCAGAATTCTCCGGAGAAGGAGCTGCTGCTGGAGGGAGTGCGTATCCCGGAGGCAGGGGTGCGGGTGGGGCAACAAGCCCTGACGATTTAACGGAATTGAACCGGACGGACTTCACAATTCAATTCGTCTGGCAGCCAATTCTTCCGGGTGAACGTGTGCTCCCGGAAGAAGACGCTCCAGACGCAGGTTCTGATGAAAATTCTGAAGAGACTACCAAGCCCAATTTTGAATAAGACAATCGTAAATTTCGAAGTTCACAGACTTAAATAGAAATGACTGCCACGGAGTTGTTGTCGATTCCGAACAACCACCAAAGCAGATGAGGTCGTCGAGATGGATAAGCTACAACCAATCATTAAAAATCGTTTTTGGATCCTGGCGGGGCTCCTGCTGCCGATGGCGATGTATGGCTTCTTCTCCGCCAATTCAAAATTGAAGGCAGCCACAGAAACTCGCGAGGACAAGCTGAAAAGTGTTCTTAGTGCGATCCCTGGTGGAACGAATGATCCCAATGAAAAGTATTCCAATGGTCTGTCAAAGATCAATAAAGCTTATGAGGCGAACGTTGATCAATCGATCAAGGGGATTTGGAAGAATCAGCAGGAACGGATGACTTGGCCACCCGTTGTCAATAACTATGTTCCTCCGAAATTCTCAGACGAATTCAATTACCGAGGAGTTGTCGCTTATCAGGAAGTCTATGAAAGACTGATGCGAGATTTACAAGAACGTGTTGAGCCAGTGATGCCTCTGGAGAAATCTACCGGAGGGGTCTCAGGATTCGCCTCTGGCGGACAGGATATGGTGGATGTTCCCTGGAAGCAGAAGGTGATTCTTGCTGCGTCAATTCCTCAATCGAGCTTCGGAAGGATGCGAGCAACGTCAGAGCAAGTCTGGAATGCACAGATCGATATTTGGTTATTGCGGCTTTTATTCGATGCTGTCGCACGACTCAACGAAGACAAAGACACGGCCACTGAAGCTGTTCTGCGTCGTATCGATGTCTTGGCACTTTTCGGTGGAGACGGCTCACCTGTCCTGACCGGAGGGAAAAGCAAAGGCGGAGGCGGCGAAAGTGGTGGTCTCATGGAAGGTAGGATGGCAGAAGCAATGGGCGGCGACTTTGGTGGTGGTGGATATGGTGGAGGCAAGGCTGAAGGTAAAAAATCAAAGAATTCGGTGAGCATCAGCTTCAATCCCGCGCAAGAGTTTGGGTCAGACAAGGATAGCAGCGGGGGCTCTGGTGATTCGAATAGTGAGGCATCATTTGGTTCCAGAAAAGGCAGTTCCAACCCGCCATTACGGTACATCGCAGATACTCCTGAAAAGCCTTATCTTGAACGTGGGTTCTACATGAGTGTGATCATTATGCAGGACAAGATTCCTGATTTTCTGGTTGAACTGGCAAGCTCCGATTGGCCGATTCGAGTCACTCGTTTCCATGTCGGTAAAAATCCGTATTTCAAGCTCGAATCACGCGGAGGAAGGGGAGGGGCAGGTGGCTTCAACTCAGACAGTTATGGCCTTGGAGGCGATGACTTTGGTGGGTTCAGCACAGAAGGTGCGGGGATGGATTCCAGCAAAATGGATATGTCATTCGGAGGAATCGGAGGGAGCGGAGGTAAAAACACTGGCATTCCTGGTGTTGGCGGACTGGGGAGTAATCTTCCGGAATTCGCTGATGCTGCGATGCAGAATTCAAATCTTGTTCAGCTCGACTTGTGCGGCGTGATTACGATGTACAAGCAACCTCCTGCCATTGTGGAGGCCCTTGATAAGGGAGAGTCCGTAACTCCTGAGAGCGCTGGCGGAACTCAAGAACCAACAAGCTCAGAGAGTAATCCGTTTGGATCATCGGAAGTCCCGGCAGAAAGTGAACCGGAAATTAGCGAGCCAGCAACTGGCGAAACTGTTCCCGCAGATGGGGGGACAGCACCTGCCGCTGACTCGCCACAACCAGAAGTCCCTGCGGAGCCGAAAGGCGAAGCAGTTCCTGACTCACCTGGGAATAAACCAAAATCAGTGGAACTAGAGAACCTTTAAGTTCGTCTATTTCCGGAAGCTCATCGTCCAAATTTTTGTTCAAAGCAACCTGACCGGTTGAGGTGTATTATGGCGAAAGTCGATTTCAAGCAAGTGGCCATCAATCATGTGGAAAAAGCGATTTTCGGCATCGTTATGGTGGTCGTTCTGTTAGGACTCATCGGAGCGAAATGGTCACCCTACCAAGGGACACCTGGTGAAATTACCCAGAAGGCTCAAACCGGCGAAAGAAATCTCTCAGGTCATGGTTGGCCTGATGAGGACAGAGAACAATTCCCTATCGTGAAGACAGATAGCCTTGTGGACTTGGCACTCTATTCCAGTATTGATCCGCGTCCATTGGAAAATTCCATCTCTCCAATTGTTGACCCAGTCGGTCGCAATGAGCCTGTGAGCGAACCAGTTTGGAAAGCGCCTGAAAACTTAATCGCGACGAGCACTGTGGCTTTCTTGCAATTGGCTGGACCAGCAGATGAAGAAGACGCTGAAGATTCTGAGACCGATTCGGAAGGAGAAGATGAGGCCGATAAAGATGACGAAGACATCGACGACGAACTGCGTGTCCGAGAGAAGACCGCTGGTGTCGGTGCCGGTCGTGGATTAGGAGGAACAGAGGGGTATGCAGGCGGAGGATACGGCGGAGGTGGGTATCTTGAATCAGCGGTCGGACTCTCACTCTCGCAGGATGGAGATGCCGGTGGAACTGCTGCTGGAATGACTGAACTCAGCCTGAGTGGAGAGGGCGATGCCGGATACTTAGAAGGAAGAGGCGCAGGGATGATGGGTGCTGCTAAGGGGCCTAAACTGAACGGTCAAGGGTATAGTCTTGTCGCCGTGCGAGCAGTCTTTCCTCTCCGCGATCAAATCAGCAAGTTTGTCGATGCAACGCATCTGTCATACAGTCAGGCAGCAGCTAAGTTTGAAATCAGTGACTTCGAACTTCAACGTCAAACTGCTCAAAAAGGCGCAACTCAGTGGCCAGAGGGCGAAGACAGTTGGGAGCCGGTCGATATTAATGTTGCAGGAGATATTCTCGATTCAGCTGCTGGCTTTGAAACAGATGTGGTCAGCAGTGTTGTCACGAACGCCGTTATGACAATGCCTCTTCCGATGCGAATTTCCGGGGTCTGGAAAACGCAGGCATCGCATCCTCGCATTAAAAATTTCGAGCTTTCTGAAAAGCAAATGGATGTGGAAATGAAAATGAATCGAGCCTTGCTTCAGGAAGCTGTCGAGAGCAATAAAAAGGAACGCGAAACAGCCGTTCAACGACGTGGTTTTTCTCAATTCCAGTTTGATACTCGCGATGTTCAGGGTTCGTTGTTGGGTAACGATAATGTCTATGCCGGGATGGGTGGTGGCTCTGGAGGAGGAGGTTACGGTGGTAGCAGTGGAATGGGAATGGGAATGGAAATGGGAATGGGAATGGGAATGGAAATGTCAGGCGGCGGTGGACGTGGCGGTGGACGTGGTGGGCGACCTAGAGCTGGCGCAAGCAAATCTCCCCTGGACACGTTGATCGAAAATCTGGCGAAACAAGATGGTGGGAAAAATACTACTGAGAAAGAGAAACTCATCCGTGAATGGATTATGACGCGCGTGTCTGTCGATGGAGAATTGCTGCTGTTCCGCTACTTCGACTTTAGTGTTGAACCTGGAAAAACGTATCGGTATCGAGTCCGTCTCATCTTGCAAAATCCAAACTTCGGAAGGCGCATTGCCGATGCAGGCGGGTTAGCACATGTTGTCGCAGGAAAGACCAGAACCACAGACTGGAGCAATATCACTCCCGCTGTCACCGTGAAGAAGACGACTCGATACTTCCTGACTCGTCTCAATGGAGCCAAAGGCAACGCCCGCCCGCTGCCTTCTGCTCAGATGGATGTTTATCACTGGGATAGTGATTACGGAACAATGGTCAACAAAGCGTTCGAAGTTCGACTGGGTCAACCCATTGCTGACGAAGTCGAAACAGAAGTCATTGACGCCGCTGGTCAGGAAGTCAAAGAAATGGACTACACGTTCACCGAGGAAAGCTTTCTGGTAGATGCTATTGAAGATTTCACGATTGATCGCAGCTTCCACAGTAATGATCGTATCGATCCCGCACTGCAACTCAATCTTATACGCGGACACAGAGATCACTTTCGTAACGAAGGTCAGGTGCTCGTTAAAGAAGACGAAGGTGAACTCGTCGCGCTTGGTGAAGCTGGAAATGCCAAAGATCGCGAACGCATGAGCAACTACATGGAAACGCAGAAAAACAGGACGTACAAACATCTCTTCGAAGCAGAAAAATCGTTATCTGGAGCCGAAGGTTTTGGCGATTACTCTGACTTGCTCGGCGCTAGTGGATTTGGAATGGAAGGTGGATCCGAATCGATGATGATGGGGGGAGGAGCAGCAGGAGGATCAAGGCGGGGTTCAGCTCTTCGTCGAAAATCAGGACGAGGCGGTCGCTCCGGTGGTGGAAGAGGCGCTGGTCCGCCCGGGGGGGCATACTAGAACAGTATTGCCACTTTGAGTTGCCTGCGGGGAAACGAATTCGGTCAGAGCCAACCTCCTTCTCCAGCGGGGTTGCGGCTGATCAGAGTGCCCTCTTCAACGTCTGTTTTTCCAGAGAAAGCTTGCCTTAGGGAATTCAACGAAGAAGAGCCTGCGCTCAAGGCGTCTTCTGCCTTGAGTCACTGAATGCCATCTGCTTGTCACCCAAATAAAAAAGCCTGCACGGTGCAACGACACCGCACAGGCTCGGGGTGTTCACTCCCTAAAAGTAGTGATCTCGGTTGACGCCGTCAAAAATGACCTTTCTTTAGACAGCACTTCTTGAAGCGTTGGCCGGAACCGCAGGGGCAGAGATCATTCCGTCCCAGTTTTTCCTCGAGCACTTTATCGCCATGGACGATGCGTTCTCCCTGCTTGACCTGAGTTTCAGACGGAAAGCCCCGACGCCGTTTACTCATCGTTTCGAAAAAACAGTTGCTCGTCAAATTGTTTGTGGTTTTTGCCTCGCATGATTCACCTCCTGAATGTTCTTGTGGCGAAGAGGTGGACACAAGAAATCGTGATGAGTTCACAATAATTTTGAAGGAAGAGGCTCTTCATCGAAATGGCCCGATTGTCTCCGTTGGAGAGTATGGAGAACCGCCTGACATGAGACCACTTTTCGTATTGGTGTTCGCGTTCTGTCTCGTGGAAGTCAGCGTTGATACTGATGTAAATCATTTTCCGCGGGCACCGGAAAGAGCAAGCTGCGTCAAGAAGAAAATGCTGAAAACGTGTTTTGAAATTGACTTGCGGTCTTCTTTTGAGCCGCTGGCGCTAGCCACGAACCTTTCGACGATGTCGTCTTTGCCTTCAAGTGAGCAACTTTATTTCTCCGAATCGATATTCGCGGGTGCCGGCCCGAGTGCAGTACTTCCATCGTGTCACTTCACACGAATGCGATGGAAGGCAAACTCGTTTTTGCCATCATTCCAGAGACTCAATAGTCAGTTCTGAGGAAAGTCATCCTTTGGATTACTGACAATGGAATCGATGTCTCTGCTCCAGGTTCCAGCCAAAATGCCGTTGAAGAACACCTTGACCGTGTTGCCTTCGGTCCGGTGTGCGACCTCGACGCGGGCAATGGAGCGGTCACCAGTCACGATTGAGTAGCCTCTCACGGTTCGGCTCATTCGGCCCATCAAGGATGAATTTCACAGGCCAGTTCCTGAGTTGATATCCGAAGCCGGTCATCCACATATTCATCGAATTCGTGGACTTCCCGAACTTGGCCCTCTCGTCGACCATTCCTGAGTAGCTCTGATACTTTCCCGTCGTCCGATTGAAGACCCGCGCAGCTCGAATCTACTCGGAATCCAAGAGGTGCTTAGCAATGAAAAAACTAAAGGATGAAAAGTCGGACCAAGAGTGGACTGTAGACATTCGTAGCGACCGCTAAGATAGAGGCGATGATCGCGCTGACAGCGAGGATGATGGTGATCTGGCTGCCGAGAATCGAAGCGATCTTGTAACGCGAGCAACCCATTTTCGACATCGTCATCATTTCCGCGCGTCTGAGGCGAATCGACAGAACAAAGACCAGCGTGATCGTGAGCAGAGTCACTAGAGAGATCAGCGCGATCACTGCGATCATGTAGCTGCGGATCATCACGATTTTTTCCAGTAACCCATCCATCACTTCACTCGGCTGGACAATTTGAACCGTCTCTTCTGAGGAAAAATATTGCCCCAAGAGGATCGTTTCGGCCTTGTCACTTCCTGGAATCGCAATCACCGCCGTGATCGGAAATTTGTCAAAACTGCCGTGGAAATGAATGCTGGAAACATTCTCTTTCGTGATATCAGTATAAAGTTCTGCTTCGGGTGATCCATGTTTCGCGCCTTGGGCATGTCCATGGCCGAGACCTTCAATGATCCAAGTCGTTTTCAAATTCACGAAGATGACCTCGTCATCCGGCGTTTCATTGGGAGCTAGGACACCTACAACTCTCAGTCGCAATGGAGGATTATCGAGAACGAACGCGGTCGAAGAGGAGACCGGAATCTTGTCACCCACCTGAAGATTGAGCCGTTTGGCCGCGCGGGCACCAATGACACACTCACCGAGCATCCCCCATATCGTCCCCTCAGTGAGACGCATTCCCCGCAGATTCAAGTAACCGGCAGAAGTTCCAACAATTCGGTGATCACGCGCAGTGAATTTCGTATGCAAGGGAATCACCTTCCCAAGATCCTGCTTCTCGATCCGTCGGAGTTCTTTAAAACTCATCACTGCATCGTACGGCTTGTCAAAATAAAGACCGGCCAGCACGAGTTCCAGGGAACTCCCTCGCGGTCCAACGAGGAGCGGCGTGGAATCGGCCCGTGAGCGAAAGTGCTGCTCGGCATTGTGGACAATGACTTGGAGACCGACTGGTAAATACAGGATGAGCGTGATTGAAACCACGAGAACAACTGTGGTCACTCTGTTATGACGAAGATACTGCCATGCCAGAAAGAGGCTGTCACCCATCGTCTTTGCTCCCAGATGTCATCAGCTGAGACTTGACGCAGAATTCCGAGACATCAATCGTGTCGTCGAATCGTGTCAGGATCTCTCGATCATGGGAGACGACGACGAGCGTCGTTTTGTGATGAGTCGAATAACTATCAAGTGCATCGAGCACGCGCATTGAATTGCCGGGATCCAGATTCGCGGTCGGTTCGTCCGCGAGCAGAATTTTCGGATTCGTGATAACGGCGCGACAAACGGCGACGCGCTGACGTTCTCCTTGTGAAAGTTGGGTGGGTCGCCGCGAAAGCATATCGCCAAGTCCGACCTCCGTTGCAAGCCGCTGGGCACGTTCACGAACTGACGAATCTAAGTGCAATCCTCGATTGATACGATAAGGTAGCAGGATATTGTCCAGCACGCAGAGATAATCCAGCAATGCGAAATCCTGAAAAACTAAACCGACGTTAGCGATCCGAAAATCACGTCGGTCCGCATCGCGGAGGGCTGTCAATTCCACGTCGCAGGTCTTCACCACTCCGGTTTCCGGGGAGAAGATGCCAGCGACCAAGTGCAACAGTGTTGTTTTTCCAGACCCGCTGGGACCGATCCAGCAAACGCGCCGCCCTTGGGGAATACACAATTCTGGAATCTTCAGGCGAAAGCCGCTCTCACCATATGCAAACTGCAAGTTTCGTAGTTCGATCATGCTCCTTCATCCTGCCGACGTGACTCCAAGTTCTGCGACGGTCCCAGAGCCTGCTCATCAAGCATCTGCAGCGATGTGATCTTCCACATTCCATTCCGATCGGTAATCGTGATTCGGGCGATATGTTCATTGTCGCGGCGGTGGATATGGCCCCAATGACCAATCCAGCCTGAGACGCGCCAGCGACAGAGAAAGGTGGGATCACCTCCGCCTTCCTCGACCGGTTGAAGTTCAGTTACGCCGACTTCCTTGACGGAAATCCGTAATCCGCCTTGATTCTTGATTTCCATACTTTTACGGGTTTCCAGATAGACATCCGAAAGCAATTCACCGGAGATACTTTTCGACAATCGATCATAAATCAGATTGTCATCGTGATGATCGAATGAGCGATAAACATTGTGTAGCAGGCTGGAAAGAATCTCTTCTGCTGCCTGATCGGAAAGCACAGGTGGTTTCTGAAACAAGTCAGCTATGGAAACCTTCGCGAACGGAAGCGAGATCAGCCCCACGGCAATCACTATCGCTGAAGTCGCGATGATAATTCGTGAGAATTCCCGCCCCGTGCGCCATCGCTGTCCAGAGACAACGAGCATGATGATCAACACGCCTCCACAAAAAAATGAAACGACGGGAATTTTTATCTGCGGTATGTCTGGTGGTGGACTGACTGTCAGCATTTGCGGAATCGTCGGATTGATCAGGTAGTTTTTCCACTCCAAAACCGGGTCCTCTGGAGTGAGTTTAACAGGGAATCCGCCTGCTTCGTCGGAGGCCACTCCCGGTATCACCTGGAGCTTGGGATTGAACAGTTCCCACTTCATCGAGACCAGTTCGGGCAACGTGTCGACAGGATACACAAAGATCACACCGAGGGTCGCAGAGGTCGCATCCAAGTCGATTGCCGGTTCTATAATCCCGGTTGTGCGCAGTGTGCGATGGATGAAATGGATCCGGTCGAGCCTGCCTTCGACGGATCGACCGTCAATTGTGACAGGATTTTTTTTAGATAGAAAATCTGAAACTTGCTGCTTCAATTTTTCCTGCTGATCCACAGGGATCAGACCATCGTCACGCAACTCGAGATTGAGCCACGTTTGTAAATCCTTGGGCCGCACGATGATTTCCTTTCGGACCTCGTAGGGCTCGACATACAGATACGCTGATAGTGGCTCATCAAACTTTCGCCGGAAATTCGGGTGACGGAATCGACTGTACCAAGGGTCGTCCCAGTCCAGGTCGAGAGTTATTTCCGCCGAGAGATATCGAAAATCATTGACGGGAAGGCCGTTATGGAAAGTGACAAATCCGATGTTGGCGGCAACATACTCCGTCCCGGGGCGATAAGGAGGTGTGATGCGCAGCGTCTTTGGTCGCGATTGTAACGGGTAGCGTAGTTTCAACAGCACGACCTCTTCACCGTCCTCGGGTTGTTCGGGCAGAGGATCGCCGGTGATTTCATCTCGCACCAGTCGAGGACGGGATGTCACCTCTACTACTTTTGGTGAGAGAGTTTCGCCACTGTCTGCTTTGACGATCAACTGCTCTCTGAACAAATCACCCAGCATTTCTGGCGAGAACTGTGATCCAATTCGTAAGTCTTTCGAGAGAAGTTCTTGAAGTGTTTTTCGGTCAGATTCACCGATTTCCAACTCGACCCGGACTTCTGATTCCTCGATAAAAATTTCCGCAATGGTGGAAGCACTGGCCGCCTTGGTCACCACGATCGCATCGGCATCAGCATCATTCACACTTGCTGTAAAGACAACGAATGCAATCACAGCACTTGTGAGAGTTTGATGACATTGTCGGTAAGGCATGATGTCTTTGATCGTCACTCAATTTGGAATTCGAATCGTAGCGGTGCAGACTTCCATCCTTCTCAGAGTCGCGACACAACAAATGACGTGGGCCGTTGCGAGAACGCGCGACCTTGTGGTGATGTCACGAAGTTGGGTGACGTAATTCAATTTCATTCCTGTTTCTCATTGAGCCCATACTCCTTGTTAATTTCGTCATAGACGGGCTGAATCACATCCTTCACATCGAGTTTGCCACCTGCGATTTCAGCCGAATAGGGAATTCTGAGATTCGGATCGGGCACCTGAGGTTTCTCAGTCGCTGGAGGTGGCCAGACATCTTCGTCCACCACGGCCATTCGCACTCGGATTTCATCCTTGGTGATGTTCCAGACCATGTAGTCGGTGGAAAGACTCAACGGGCCATCGTAAGTTGTGCGAACACGCTCATAGATTCCCGTGGACGTGTCGAAGTCATTGAAAAAGTGATAGGCCACGGCCATACGCGGCTTGATGCGCGACATCACTTTGCCAAACGCTTCAGGAGCGGTGTGAATCTGGGTCGCCACTGAGAGAGCACCTTGTGGAGTGAACTTGAACTTCTTGATCATGTCCGGGACTGTGACGAAGCACTCGTGAATGGCCAGGTCGGCATTCTTCGCGTACTCGTCGAACCACTTATTCGGATAGGTATCACCACCAAACACAAACTTAAAACCGTTCCACTCGACACCAAAACTGACCGGACCATCCAGAGAGTGGATTGCCGGCCAAGATCGAATTGTCACGCCGTTTTCCTGATAGACAATCTGATTCATACCCTTGTAATCAAACTCGTTGACCTCGAAGTGGTATCCCCGCGGATCAGTGATTCCCTTGCGACCGTCGAGGTCCCAGGTGAGCGCTTTTCGCAAGTGGTCCAATGCGTACTTCGTGCCCCGCTCGGGTGTATCGCCACTTGGTCCCCAAACCCGTAGAGGTTTTTGGCGACCAGCCAACGCACCACCGACAAACAATGCATCCAAATCACCGAAGTGGTCGGTGTGCAAATGACTGATGAAGACTTTGTCGAGGTAGTTGTAAGGAATTTGAAACGCTGAAATTCGCTCGGCCGATCCCGTTCCGATGTCGAAGATAAACTTGTCACCGTTTCCCAGTTCGAGTATCCAGCACGAAGCCGCTTGTTTCGGACGCGCTGTTGGCATCCCGGTGCCACAGGCGAGCAATCGCATTTCGTTCGGACCGAGATCCTCACTGTTGGGTGTGTAGAAATCACGAGCGCGCGTCTTGACAGGGGAGTAACTCGGGGCTTCCTGGAGCGATGGATCTGAATCCGAGTCAGGAGTTGTTTGAGCGTTTACTTGTGAACTCATCTCCGGGAACTGATCGTTCTGCAGACTCAAACCAATGACGACCCCAACTGCCAGAATACAAGCGATACCAATTAGACTTTGAAGTTTCTTAGTCACGTCATTTCCTTGAAAAAGTAACTGCCAGATTCGCTTCTTGGCCAGAGACCGCTGCTCGTTTCGTCATGGACGATAATAAACGACGCCCGCCTGACGCTTGGGATATCTCGAACACTATCTGGACACCCCTTGCGCAGGCTCAGTTGTAGTGTAGTGATCAGGGAAATCAATCAGCAAGCTCTCAGAGCATCCTCCGGCCCGTAATCGGTAGAACCGGTCCTGAAACTGTTTGAGGATGGTGTACAGGCATCCGAGTTGCCAGAACGCTTCGTGGAGATGGGGATGGTATTCCCAGCGTGTGGTTAACCGTCTCAGATTCTTAAGCCATGCAAACGTTCGTTCAACTTTCCAGCGATGTGCGTCGTGTTGTTTCGCGTTCGTGGTCATCTCAATCCGAACAGGCTCATCTATTCTTGCTTCAATTGTGGCGAGGATCCCGCGGTTCCAATCCGAGACGATCGGCATGTCACTCTGCAACCCGTGGAGGACTAGCACCTCTTTCCGTTCCAACTCCTGAGCGGGAAGTCCATGAGCCACCACAATTCCGAGCGATAACGCCAAGATGGTAAGAGGCGTTCGAGCGTTATAATTTCGCTTTGTTCTGATCGATTGCATTCCAGGCTTTGATTGGTGCGGGCTACCACCGTCCTTCTTGATGGTACTCTTCAGCAACTTGGCATTGCAAAGAGTGCGATTCAAACACCTTGTTTGAAATGCGTCGCCTGGTATCGGGGACGCTTCGCACGCTAACTCATCAACGCAAGAATCGAGGAAGCAACGCCTCAACCCGTTTCGGCCATTCGACTTGGCACTCATTCTGGTACTAGTTCAATGACAAAAGCAGCGGTGTTTCACTTAAAGCTTTGAACTCCTGGTTAACAACTCCGCTACATCCAAACCATCGAAACTGGATGAGCCAATCGCTTCATTCCCACAGATGTTCACTGATAATTCCCCGCTCTCGCGGAACTATAGAATCAAATCAATCCAGACGATTTCACTACTCTCAGATTTCAAGGGGGGGGCCAAATAACAGGCGGACACCGACCTCGCTCTCGATTAGTGTTGTAGACATCGTTTACAATAACACAATTCCAATCAGTCGTGGGCCGAGTTGAGTGTGCCTTGTCACAAGGGACCGGGAGAGTGTCAACGATTGGTCGCGACACGTTTGCCGCCGTACGCAGCATGCACCTACCCTGACGGAGAGTGTTGGCGCCCACGTCAGGCAAGATTTCCTGAATGTTCGTCCCTTCTACATGAAGCACGCCAAGAAAGGAATTGAAATCATGCGAAAAACAAACTTCAAGCGTCAGCGAGAACAACTGATTGAGAACGAGTTACGGATGCTCGGAATCCGAGACGAAGCGGTCTTGCAAGCAATGCGCTCTGTTCCTCGCGAAGAATTTGTCTCCGATGAGATGCGCGAGTTTGCGTATCGCAATACACCGTTGCCAATCGGTTCTGGACAGACAATTTCACAGCCATTAATTGTGGCGACCATGACCGAGGCGTTGGAGTTGGCGCCGCATGACCGAGTTCTTGAGATAGGCACCGGATCGGGATATGCAGCAGCCGTTCTCTCTCGAATCGCCGCAGAAGTGTTTACCGTAGAACGACACGGCGAATTAGCCGACTCTGCCCGAGACCGGCTGAAGCGCCTGGGATTCGACAACGTCGATGTTCTGCACGCAGATGGCACGCGAGGCTGGCCTGAACAGGCCCCATTCGACGCAATCATCGTAGCAGCAGGAGGTCCCGGTGTGCCTTCCCCGTTATTGCAGCAACTCCGCGAAGGTGGGAGGTTGGTCATCCCGGTTGGCAAGCACAAAGATTCCCAAAAACTGATTCGCGTGATTCGTCGGGGAAAGGACGACTTCGAGCACGAGGAGTTGGGGGCTGTTCGATTTGTCCCCCTGATCGGTGAGGCTGGTTGGCAGGAGGAAGAGGACATTGAGCAACCGAAAACTCCAACTCGCGTTTCCAAAGAACGAACAGGGCTGCCTGAGTTGATTCGGCGGGTCGCCGAGCCGATTTCCTCGATCGATCATCCCGACTTGAAACCTCTCCTGAAGCGGATCGGTGACGCACGCCTGGTGCTGATCGGTGAAGCGAGCCACGGGACTTCGGAATTTTACCGCATTCGGTCCGCGATCACGAAGGCGCTGGTTGAACAGAAGAACTTTGATTTCGTGGCCATTGAGGCTGACTGGCCCGATGCGTACCGAATTCACGATTTTGTCACACACAAAGAGCGCGAGGAACCTCACGAATGGGAAACGTTCGCTCGATTCCCAACCTGGATGTGGCGGAATCACGAAGTTCTCGACTTCATTCACTGGTTGCGAGATTTCAACCTCGAGAAACGATCAGCGGACCAACGGGTTGGTTTCTACGGTCTGGATCTGTACAGCATGTTCACATCCATTCATTGTGTGCTGGACTATCTCGATGACGTTGACCCGGGGGCTGCGGCCGTGGCGCGAGCGCGCTACGGATGTCTGACGCCATGGGAATCCAACCCGGCCAACTACGGTCAAGCCGCCTTGACGGGACAGTATCGCAGTTGTGAACGCGACGTCGTCAAGATGCTTCAAGAGATGTCCCAGCGCCGCGTGGAAGCAGCTGTTCGGGACGGAGAAGAACTCTTTAACGCACAACTGAACGCTCGACTCGTCGCTGACGCAGAACACTATTACAGGATGATGTACTACGGGTCTGACGAGTCATGGAATCATCGCGATACGCATATGTTCGAGACGTTACGGATGTTGCTCGACCGGCACGGAGATGGCTCCAAGGCAGTGATCTGGGAACACAACTCGCACTTGGGGAATGCGGCCGCGACACAGTTTGGAAATCATGGTCAGATCAACGTCGGACAACTCTGTCGGCAGGCGTTCGGCAACGATGTGTACGTGATCGGACAGGGGACCGATCATGGAACCGTCGCGGCCGCCTCGAATTGGGAAGGTGCGATGGAGACGAAACAGGTACGTCCCTCGCACCCCGATAGCTACGAGCACTTGATGCACCTCTCTGAAATAGAGGCGTTTTTTCTGCCTCTCACGAAATCAAAGAACCAGCAGTTGACATCGGCATTGGCTGCGCGTCGGTTGGAACGGGCGATCGGTGTGATTTATCGACCTGAAACAGAGCGACTGAGTCACTACTTCGATGCCTCGCTTCCCCGCCAGTTCGACGAATGGATCTGGTTTGACGAGACATCGGCTGTCCACCCACTCACCACGCAGCAGTCCGCGGAGCACGAACCACCGCATCCATTTGCCGTCATCGATCGATAAATTCAACTCAAACCCGTAGCCGAACTCGATAGGCTGTTAGCCCGGAGTTCTGCGATTTCGGAAACACGACTTCGGACATGAGACACAAACTCGCCCAAAATCTGATGGAGGAATTTGCGGTCTCGACCGGTCTCTCGGGAAAAGCTCCGCCACGGCGGTACCTTTGGACCGACGCATTTGCCGTCTGCAACTTCCTGGGCTTCTACCGCGAAACCGGGAATGACCACTATTTACAGTTCGCTCTGAAATTGGTTGATCAGGTTCATCACATTCTCGGTCAACACCGAAACGATGATTCAAGGAGCGGTTGGATCAGCGGGCTACCGAAAGAGAAAGGGGAGCGTCATCCGACACTTGGCGGCCTACGAATTGGCAAGAAGTTCAACGAACGCGGAGTTGATCAGGGACCCGATTCACAGCTGGAGTGGGACCAGGACGGCCAGTACTTTCATTACCTGACGAAGTGGATGCACGCGCTCCTCTGCGTGAGCCGGGAAACCGGAGAGAATCGCTATCTACTTTGGGCCGCTGAACTGGCAATGACGGCTCACAATACCTTCACCTATGCAATCTCTTCAAACGGTCCCAAGCGGATGGTTTGGAAAATGAGTATTGATCTCAGTCGGCCACTGGTCGAGTCGATGGGTCACCATGATCCTCTCGACGGATTGATCACCAGCTTGGAGTTGCAGACGGCTGAAGGATTGAGTGCGCGAAGTAAGAGCGACCTGGCTCCCGTCATCGTCGATATGACAAGGATGTGCTCGCAAGGACACTGGGCAACCGAGGACCCGCTCGGGATTGGCGGTTTGCTGACTGACGCGGCACTCCTCGCTCAAATGGTTGTTGAGCAAGGAGTGGAGCGTCGCGATTTACTCATTCAGCTACTCCAAGAGACGGAGTTAAGCCTTCGGTCCTTTACTGGCTCGCCTCTTCTCGGTGATCCCGCCGAGCGCCGTTTGGCCTTTCGGGAACTCGGTCTGTCGATTGGTCTCCACGGACTGGACTGGATTGAGAGTTTGGTTTCACACGACCGCGAGATGACTGCCCTCGTTAGGAGTCTACTAGTTTACCGATCATTTGCCGAGCAGATCGAAGATTTCTGGTCGAACTCAGCACATCGCGACAGTAGCACCTGGGTGGACCACCGTGAAATTAACACAGTAATGCTCGCCACGAGTCTCGCACCGGAAGGCTACTTCAAGCTCTAGAACCGTCCGAATCCAAAGGCGTTTTGGCGGCGGCTGTTTGGCAACCTCTGGAAAGGCCATTAACTCGAATAGCTTTTCTTGAACTGATTTTTGCCACGCAGGAAAGTCTTCTGCTTCCATGCTTGGATCGAAGGCGAGCTTTGGCGGACTCATCTTCATTGTACTGTGAATGAATCCGGCCATATCGATGAAACGCCCGTCTTCGCGACCGCTCGTAAAGAGACGTCGTTTTGAGGAGAGCGTGGAAGCTGGCGGGGCTGCTTCGAGTTGACCAGACACGTTTCCTAATGCGGCAACCGTCGTTCCGATTCCGATTGTTCCGAGGAATTCTCGCCGTTTGATCGGGTTCATAGTAGTTCTCCACGACATTGATTGGTCTTGAGATACGCTATTGATTGGAAAAGATACCCGGAAGTTTATCGAATTCAGCCATCGGTAAACGGTCCGGCTCCTTGTGCGGCGAGTTCTTCGCGCAGTGTCACTCCGTCAAGTCCGGCGACACTGGTTTGAGTATTTGAAGCCATCGCAGCCGCCGTTCCAGCTGCCTGCCCCAGAGCCATAGCGGTGACGGTCACGCGGGTCGAACTGGCGGCAGCCGCCGTCGCCGAATGGCAGCGTCCTGCAACTAATAAGTTCTCAACCTTGCGGGCGACAATGGCGCGATAGGGGATGTCATACGGGTCGGGCTGATAGCCGCCGTCACCAGTGTTCGCGGTGCCGACGGTCGTCCGGTTGGGGTGGCGATCCATGTACCAGCAGCCGGTGGCGATTGCATCGTCGAACTGCTGGCGATTGTGAATATCGTCTGCAGTAAGCACGTACTGCCCGACCAGCCGCCGAGTCTCGCGGACGCCAATGTATGGCCCGCTGGTAATGAAATACGAATCCTCAAATCCCGGCACGTTTTTCTTCCACGTTTGGAACATCGCCCACGCGTCTCGGCGGCCCTGCATCTCGGCGCGGGTTAGATCGGCAGCGTCGGTGGCGTCGCCGGGTACTCGGATCGCATGGATGTAGGCTTCGTCGTCCGCGAACTGGAAAATGATTCCAGGGCCGTAGAACATTGGCAGTTCGCCAGCCTTCTGCGCTTCGACGAGCGCCGTTTTCGCACGAGCCCGCAGTTCCTTGTTCTGCCGCACATTGCCGATACGAAAGTGCAGCGTCATCGGCATCAGCGGTTGTGTCTTTTCAATGGGAGCACCGGACCACGCAGCGATGTCACCATCACCGGTGCAGTCGATGACGTGACGCGGTTCAATCGCGACAAGCCCATCCTTGTTGGCGACAAACACTTTCGTGATGCGTCCGCCGCGAGTTTCAACATCGCAGACCTGCGAGTGGTACAGCACATTTAGCATTTCGCCATGCGCCGCAAGCCATTGATCTGCCAGCAACTTGAATCGTTCAGTGCTATCGATTGTCGGATTATGAGGACGGATTTGAGTTGCGTCGGGCTGACAACGCCCCATTTTCATGAGCAGTTCGAACGGAATGCCGCGCACGACGATGCGGCCCGTCTTCTTGTCGGCAATGCCATCGAAGTAAGGCAGTCCCACAGCCGTGATGATCCCGCCAGCAAACCCGGCCCGTTCGATCAGCAGTGTCTTGGCATTGTTACGCGCTGCGGCCAAAGCTGCCCCCATCCCCGCGCAACCGCCACCGCAAACGAGCACGTCTGTTTTGATATGTTTCATCGTTCGTTACCTCGGTGTCAGGTCATTGGACTGGAACTCTGACAGAGACATGTGTTCTTCCGGAAGGCTCGTCGGTAAATTGCGTCCAAATCCGCGTTCTCGGCCCGACGAGAGGATATTCAAGGCATGGCTCCGATGTCCAATGCAAAGACAACAGGCTACTCAAGTCTCACTTTGCCCGT
>DAOUPA010000146.1 GCA_030626405.1 Planctomicrobium sp. | reverse complement strand
TCATTGTTTTCAGGCGAGGAAGTCGTCGCTCTGGGTGCGATTGTTGATGCCGATGGCTGGATTGTCACGAAGGCAAGCCAGATTTCGAACGCGAAACTTTGTGAACTCGACGATGGCCGCCGTCTTCCGTTTGAGTACATCGGTTATGACGTCAAACTCGATTTGGCATTACTGAAAATTGATGTGGACAAACTGTCGAGCGTGCAGTGGGAAACTGACGACCCCGAACTTGGTGAATGGGTCATTTCTGTCCGTCCCCGGGAAATCCCTGTGGGTGTTGGAGTTGTCAGTGTTCATCGCCGTGAGATCCCTGCGTCAAAGATTCAAGGACTATTGGGAATATTGATGGGAGACAGTCAGCCCGTCACGATCAAACGTGTCTATCCCAACACTGGGGCAGCAGCTGCTGGATTACTTTCGGAGGATCAAGTCTTGAAAGTCAATGAGACTCGCATTCGCGGAATGGACCATCTGAAAAAGACCATCGGGTCATTCCGACCGGGCGATACGATTGTCATGGAAATTTTGCGAGAAGAAAAAAAACTCTCCGTTTCCGCGACTCTCACTCATCCGTTTGGTGAGTTTCTTTCGCGGATTTCATTTCAGGAACAGATGGGGGGGCCACTCAGTTTTCGTCGCGATGGATTCGAAGCAGTCTACCAGCACGATACCGTCTTGAAACCTGAAGACTGCGGCGGACCTGTTGTGAATCTCGACGGAAAAGCTGTTGGCATTAACATTGCCCGTGCAGGTCGGACTTCGTCGTACATCCTGCCTGCGGATTTGATTATTGGACGCATCGAAGATTTGAAGACGGGAGAATTTCCACCTCCGATTGTTCACTCGAAAGACGCTCCATCGGAAGATCTAGAGGAAGAAGAAACTCCTGAAGAGACTCAACCAGAAGCAACACCATAGGTGACTTCTGGACGAAAATTATTATCCACTCTGCTCCGATCCTGCGATACATCACACATGACTGACCGTTTTTTCTCTGCTGGTGACTGGAAAGATGATGTCATACTGACCGGCACCGAAGCTCACCACCTTGCGAGAGTCCTTCGTAAACAAGCCGGTGATGAGGTCGAGCTCTTTGATGGTCAAGGAACCACGGCACTGGCTGTTGTTGAGAGGATTTCCAAACGGGATGTTTCACTCAAGCTGATGACCCAGCCAGAAACTAGAGCACGACGACGTCCGTTGATCACACTTGCTGTCGCGCCACCAAAGGGAGATCGGTTTCGTTGGTTAGTCGAAAAGGCGACAGAGATTGGAGTCCACCAGATCATTCCGATTCAAACCGAACGTTCGGTCGTCGACCCAGGCGATAAAAAACTGGAGAAACTTCGCCTGACAATGATTGGTGCCTGCAAACAGTCAGGGCGGAATCACTTCATGGTCATTCAGCCATCCCAAACGCTTGAAACTCTCAGAGAGAGCGAGGCCAGGAGAGGAATCACTTTCTATGGTGATGTCCCCGCTCCTCACATCGTTTCGCCATTCCAAAAGATTGGCGACAGCTCCAGCGAAATACTCGTTGTTGTGGGCCCAGAAGGTGGTTTGTCGCAGGCGGAAATCGAAATGCTGGGAAGTTGGGGGGCGAGGCCAATTTGCGTTGCCCCCCATACACTTCGTATCGAAACTGCTGCGATTGCTCTTGCCAGCGTACTCGTCGCAGCTCAAATGAATGAATCTGAGTGAATCTACCGTTTCCAACTGTAGTCGGCTTGACTGCGCAAGGCTGTCGCGAAACAATGCCATCCTTCGAGATAGCGCAGTCAATATAACGCATCTTCCCAAATGGGAAACAGGAGCGATTTCAATGGAGGACTCTCAATGGATGGCGTGGGTCGAGGTACCTTGGTTACAAAGGTCAGCCACATATTCACCGCTCATCCGTTTTTGCGAACGGCTGGTCCGACTCGAAGAGTTTCCCGAAATCGCCACTGAAATCGCTGCTGAATTTGGTGTTTCGCGTTGTTCTCTGGTTGTTCGGAATCAGAACTGGGAGGTGGTTGCCTCTCGCGGGGAACCGATGGCTTCGCTTCCCGGTGCATTGCTGGCAGATGTTGTTGACCGAGACGCTGGCGTTTGGACAACATCGATTGATGATCAGCCGACGATGCTGCTGCCAACTTCTTCCTCACGACAGCACGTTTTAATTTTGTCTGGACCTCGCTTGGACTCCTCGCAACTGACCGAAGGGTTAGGCGTCAGCCGTGTTTTAGGGCAGCGGTTGGACCATTTGGAACGAGTGGGGAAAGCGGAGAGACACGTCGGACGCATCCGCACGATGGTTTCGTTGGCTCATTCATTTGCTGGTGAAATTGATACTCAAAAATTACTGGAACGCATTGCTGAGGAAGCAACGCAATTACTCGGTGCAGACCGAGCCAGTATCTTCGTGCGTGACAAAGAGCAAAACCTTCTGATCGCCTGTCCTGCGTTGGGAGTCGAAGGAGGGAAACTGTTCCTCCCTGACAATAAAGGGATTGTTGGAGACACAATCCAGGGTGAAAAACCAATCGTCGTGGACGATGCCTACTCCGATGCGAGATTCGATCAAAGCGTCGATAAGAAAAGCGGTTACACAACTCGAAACTTATTGTGCATCCCATTGTTCGATGCTGAGGGTGAATGCATTGGTGCCTTTGAATTGATTAACAAGCTCAATGGCGATTTTTCAGACGAAGACTTGACTTCATTGCAGGACTTTGGCGTACAGACATCAATTGCAATCAAGAACACTAAGGAATTAGAAAACCTTGTTCGCAGCAATCAAACGCTCACAGATCGTGTGGAGACGGGAAGCGATATTATTGGTGAGAGCGAATCGATTTCGGCGTTACGCGGAACGATTCAGCGTCTCGCCGCAACCGATTTACCCGTCCTGATTCTGGGGGAGAGCGGAACCGGTAAAGAAGTTGCTGCCGAAGCATTGCACCATCAAGGACCGCGTGCTGCCCGCCCCTTTGTGGCGGTGAACTGTGCAGCGCTGACTGAGACTCTCCTCGAAAGTGAATTATTCGGACATGAAAAAGGCGCCTTCACGGATGCTCAATCAATGCATATTGGTAAGTTTGAACTGGCTGAAGGAGGAACGCTGTTTCTTGATGAAATTGGTGATATGAGCGTCGGTGGTCAGGCGAAACTTCTCCGTGTTTTAGAACAGAAAGTCATCACACGCGTCGGCGGAACGCAGCAAATCCCAGTGAACGTCCGAGTATTGGCGGCGACGAATGCGAACCTGACCGAGAAAGTTCAGGAGAAACAATTTCGGCAAGATCTTTACTATCGCCTCAGTGTCGTAACAATTGAGTTACCACCACTACGCGAACGGCCTGAAGATATTCTGCCTCTGGCGAGTTTCTTCCTGAGACGGTTCTGCGCGGATGCCAGTCGAAAACTGCTCACATTTTCACCGGACGCCGAAAAACGAATGCAAATCCATGGCTGGCCAGGAAATGTTCGTGAACTGCGAAACTTGATGGAGCGTGTCGCCTTCCTGAGCAATGGAGATCGGATCGAAGTCGATGATCTGGCGTTCATTCTCAGTCCACAGCGAGACGCCTTCGACGACCTTTCCGACGGAATCGGTCTCGCCGAAGCCTCAAACAAATTCCAACGTGAATACATTAAACGCGCCGTGAAACGTATGCAGGGAAACATGAGCGACGCCGCCGAATTCCTCGGACTGCATCGCTCGAATTTGTACCGCAAAATGCGCCAACTCGGAATGGAAGTTAACGATGTCAAACCGTGAAGCGACCAAAGGTTGTCGTTGAATCGTCGTAGGGCAGGCTCCCGCCAGCCTTCCTTGATGTCGATTCCCATCCATACATTGCCAACGCTGATGGCAGGGAGGACCCTGCCCTACATGAACTGAAACACAAACTGTGACTTGATTCCATGGAACATAACGGGAAACTTTATATCGAAACCGTCGGCTGCCAGATGAATGTTCTGGACAGCGAGTTGGTCGTGGCTGCGCTCAAGCAGCAAGGGTATGAACTTTGCGATGACCCTAAAGTCGCCGACACTGTTTTGTTTAATACATGCAGCGTCCGCGAGCATGCTGAGCACAAGACGTATAGCTCGGTCGGACGATTCAAGTACGGGAAGCGGCAGCGACCGAATCTGGTGATTGGAGTCATCGGCTGTATGGCTCAGCAGGATCAGCAAACCGTTTTCGATAAGGCACCACACGTTGACCTCGTTGTGGGGACAGGGCAACTTGCCGAAATTCCGGTATTGGTTGATGAAGTCCGCCGGACGCGCAAGAAGCGACTCGCTGTCTCCCTGAACCGAAAAGAAGGGTCTCGGGATCAAGTCGCAGGCAGCTTTGAAAGTTACGACCCGCTCCGCGATCCAACGATGCGCCCAAGTCCCTGGCAGGCGTTCGTTCGCATCATGATCGGCTGCGACAAGTTCTGCACGTATTGTGTGGTTCCAAACACTCGTGGTCCGGAACAGTCCAGAGCGCCGAGTGATATCGCTTCGGAGGTGAGAACTCTCGCAGATCAAGGTGTTAAAGAGATTATCTTCCTTGGACAAACCGTCAATTCGTACAAGCATACTGAGAACGGAAAGCTGCACCGGCTCAGCGATTTGATCGCTCTCGTGCATGAGACTTCTGGAATCGAGCGGATCAAATTTGTCACCAACTATCCCAAAGATATGACGACCGATCTTCTCGAAGCTGTGCGGGACTTTCCGAAAGTTGCGCGCTACCTGCACGTTCCACTTCAACATGGCTGCGATAAACAACTTAAACTCATGAAACGCGGATACACAGTTGATGACTACCGAGAGATGATGGGCCGCATCCACGAGATCGTGCCAGACTGTGCCGTTTCCAGTGACTTCATTGTTGGTTTTTGCCAGGAGACCGATGCTGCTTTCGAGAAGTGTCTTGATGCCGTGAGAGAGTTTCGTTTCAAGAACAGCTTTATCTTCAAGTACAGCCCGCGTCCACGAACGAAAGCGTTCGACATGTACGAAGACGATGTGCCGGAAAAAATCAAGAAACGCCGCAACAACGAACTCCTCCATTTACAGAATGAAATCAGTGGAGAAGATAACGCCAAATTCGTTGGCCGTACGGTCGAAGTTCTTGTTGAAGGACCAAGCAAGCACGCAGTCAAAATCAATCGCAAGAAAGAAGAGGCGGCGATTCTAGAACAGGCGGACCTGCCTGGTTGGCATGGAGGAGCAGAACCGGTCGGCTATCCGCAGAGCCATCCTGAAGAAGAAGATCTCTTGCAAATCGAGTCTCTTGAGTCCACACCGCAGCCAATGATTTCTCAGAAGCAACAACTCGTTGGCAGAACGAAATGCGACCGCATCGTCGTGTTCGATGGCAACCCGCGCCTCGCCGGGACCCTCGCCGAAATCGCAATCCACGATGTCACTCAAACAACGTTGCTAGGCGACATTCTCACCCGACACATTCAGCCGGGTTCGTCGGAGTTGTTGCCAATCATTGGTTAAGTCAAGATGTTATTGTGACTGAGAGGACGTTTTTCCTCCTTCCTGTGATGGTCAGAACAAATCCAGAAATGTCACCGTATTGAATAATTGAATAGCTGCTCAATTTCGAAAATGCACCCACGTTGAGAGAATCTCTGATGCAGAAAGTTCCTCTTTTCTTGACCTTCAACCTGTTGCTAACACTGCTTGCCTGCCATGCCGGGGCGCTGACCGTCCAGGCAGGTGAGGAAATCCCAATTCTAAATCTACCAGACAAAAAAATTGGGGAAGTCTATCGCGCGAACTGGATCAACACGCTGAAGCCATGCACTGAGAACCTGCAACCGAGCGATCTCGCCAGCCCACATTCCGAAGCGAATCGCCCCTGGAAAGTCGACGTCAACGGACACTACCCCGGCTGGTATCCCGGTGTGGATGTGAAGCATCAAGCCGCGTCGTATCTGGCGTGCGGGCGCGATCTTGATTTAGTCTTGCAAGCGTGGGAGCTGACGACGAAACATTACATGATGACCGATGGCGGGATCAAACCGTCGACGATGCACAACAATCCACAGGGAATCTGGCCAGAAGCAACCTCTGGAGACAGCGTCGTTTACTATCCGCTGCGAATTGTGGCGACGATTGATTACATCATCCTGGGCGACATGATCTTTCGATATTCTCAGGATCGGCAGTGGCTGAAAGCGAACCTGCCGGCGATGCGCCGCGCGCGAGATTTTCTCGTCGGCTGGATCGATGACGAAGGTTTGCTGCTGAGCCATTCTTACGATCTCGATCAAGTCTACCGCGAGATCGACGGCGTCGCGCAGGCGTCTGCCTACTTTGCTTTCCAGCGACTCGCTGCTTTGGAGAAACTGCTCGGCAATGAAGACGAATCACGGAAAGCCGAAGCACTTTCCAGGAAATTAAAGCAGGGAATTAATCAACATTTCTGGGATTCCAAGCGTGGCTACTTCACTGAGCATCTGGCGTACAACAACATCGCTCGACGAGACCGAATCGGTTCGGTGATGTCTGTCAGCTCTGAAAGAAGTCCTGAATATGCCGCAGCGAAAGCACTTGACGGCATCGTGGGAATCGGGATCGATGCCTTTGGAGTCGGCATTGGTGAAGCTGGCAAGCATGAGTGGTCTGCCAAGAATGAAACAGCACGTGCGTGGATTCAGATCGGCCTGAAGCAGCCAACTAAAATTTCGACTGCCATCCTTGTCAACCGGACTGACCAGAAGCTTCAAGCAGGCGAACGTTTCGCGAAAGGTTATCTCGAATTCAGTGATGGCTCTGCCAGAGTGGGAGTCGAGTTCAACTCTCTGAATGTTTCGCGAGCGGTTGTTTCGTTCTCACCTCGAACCGTGAGTTGGGTGAAGTTTGTCGGCACGCAAATGCAAGGCAAAGAAGGGCAACATGCAGGTCTTTCCGAATTCCGTCTCTTGCCAACGGATGAGCCGTACCTCAAGTTCAACCATGGAATGACGGACACAAACTTCGCGATGGTGGCGTTCGACGTAGCGGATGATCAACAGGCATTAAAGATCTGGAGCTACTTTCGCGAACACGAGTCTTCGTTCTATGAAGTGAACGGATTGTTCGCGCCAACCTGGATTGCTGAGAAGACAGAAACCTACGGCGCAAGCGACCTCAACAAACGCGCTCCGTACAAAGATTGCGTCGCGATGGCTCGAATCTGGAGGTATGACGCATTGATGCGACAACGGATGAAAGACGGCAAGGGCGTTCATCGGACGCTCGGATACGCGAACGCATTGTTTGACCGACCATCAGGTGGTGGCGCGGGTTGGTTTGCCGAACGGTACGGTTTAGGACGCTTCCAACCGGGAGATGAAGCGCAGGCGACGATCCCCAAGTACGCAGGCTATCCGGCGATCTACAACGCAATCATCGTGCAAGAGGTGTTGCTCGGGATGAATGTTGACGTGAACGGCGTCATCAAAATTTCACCGAGCGTTCCAGAAGACTGGTACGACATCGGTTTCGGGCAAGAAGGCTGCGGCGTACTACACAACCATAAACTCGGTTTCACATACAACCGGAATCGATTCAAAGGAACTCTGAGCGGTCCGCAAGGCAGGAAAACTCTATCGGTTCAACTACCGCCTGGCATCAAGTCACAAACTTGTTCGCTTCTGGTGAACGACAAGAAGGCAAAGTTTCGCTCTATCGGAACGCAAGTTGTCTTCACCATCGATTTGCCAGCGGGTGAGGATGTCCATTTCTCTTTAAGCGGAGTAGACTGACCGAAGCGTGCTACGGTTTTGACCATTGCGGAAAAGTTATGAAAATTGCGATTGCCCAGTTGAACCCGATCGTGGGGGACCTTCAGGGAAACAGTGAGAAAATTCGTCAAGCCGCGGCAACTGCTCGGCAGCAAGGTGCCCTGTTGCTTGTGACACCGGAGCTGAGCATTTGCGGATACCCTCCCAAGGATTTGCTTCACAGAAACGGTTTCGTACAGGCATGTGACGAAGCCGTGTCGAAGCTAGCGACCGAGACCGATGATTCCTTCGGGATTCTCGTGGGGCATCCATCACTCTGGGATTCCAAATCAGGGAAGCCGTACAACTCCGCTTCTTTGCTCGCGTCCGGGAAAGTTGCTGCAACAATCCATAAGGCACTTCTCCCCAATTACGACGTGTTTGACGAAGAGAGATATTTCGATCCCGGCAAGGATCAGGCACCGGTCGAGTTCCTGGGGCAGCGTCTGGGAATCCATATTTGCGAAGATGCCTGGTACGCAGAACCGGAAACTTTTTATCACTTACCACCCATCGTGCGGAAAGATCCAGTTGCACTTTTGGCAAGTCAGGGTGTTGACTTTTTCATCAACATGTCAGCGAGCCCGTTTGAAGTGGGGAAGTTCGCACGTCGCCGGGCCATCATTCAGCGGCATGTTTCGACGCACCAGCAACCAGTGGTTTTCGTCAATCAGGTTGGAGGAAACGACGATCTGGTTTTTGATGGCAATAGCTTTGTTCTCAACGCAAACGGAGAACTGGTCAAAGCACTCTCTGGATTCCAGGAGGATCAACAAACGGTCGATCTTGACTCATTGCCATCGCCGATTGAGGTAAAATCGAGACGAGAGCAGGAACTGCTTGATGCGCTCGTCCTCGGGCTGGGCGATTACATGCGAAAGTGCGGCTTCACTGATTGTGTTTTAGGATTATCAGGCGGGATCGACAGTGCTTTGGCGGCGGCAATCGCTGCGCGGGCTGTCGGTGGAAGCCACGTTCATGGAATCCTGATGCCGAGCAGATACAGCAGCCAACACAGTATCGCAGACGCCGAAAAACTGTCGGAGAATCTCGGTCTTGATTCGGAAGTTGTCGCCATTGACTCAGTTCATTCGGCGTACGAGACGCTACCAGTTGTTGGAGGTGATCTCAGCTTGAATCCAAGCGGCTTAGCGGATCAAAATCTTCAAGCGAGGATTCGCGGAGCCATCGTGATGACGCGCAGCAACACTCACGGATGGATTCCGCTGGCAACCGGAAACAAGAGTGAACTTGCCGTCGGATATTGCACGCTTTACGGAGATATGTGCGGTGGCTTCGCGGCTTTGTGCGATCTTTACAAACAAGATGTTTACGCCGTGTCGCGTTACATCAACGAGATCGAAGGCCGAGAAGTCATTCCGAACAGTGTGATCGAGAAGGCTCCCAGTGCAGAGCTTGCACCGGATCAGTTCGATCAGGACACGCTACCACCATATCCAATTCTTGATGCGATTCTCCAAGGACTCATTGACAGGGAAGAATCCCCCGCAGCGCTTGCCGAGAAATATCCTGAAGAGACTGTCCGCTGGGTTGTTCGGCAACTCGATCTCAATGAGTTCAAACGCTGGCAAATTCCACCGGGAGTTAAACTCTCCGCAAAAGCATTCGGAACTGGACGAAGAATGCCGATGGCTACCCGCGGATATACCGGGTTCGAGACAGGAGCGTCTTGAGAAAGTGCTCGATCACTTCATCCAGTCTCCTTGCTACATACTTTAAATGTGCGGCAAAATTCTTGTGAATCTAGATCACTGAATCGCATCAAGGATACGTTCGCATGCTTCTGATTTGTTCAGGACATAGAAGTGAATGCCTTGAACGCCAGCGGCGATTAACTCCTGACACTGCCCAATGGCAAACTCAACTCCGATTTCGAATTGAGCCTGCTTATCGTCCTGGACTGCTTCGAGTTGATTTGCCAGATCAGATGGAATGATTGCTCCACACATTCCAGTGATGCGTTTGATGCGGGCGAATTCCGTAATCGGCATGATGCCTGCAACAATGGGGATCGTGACATTTTTCTGTACGAGTCGGTCACAGAAGCGGAAGAAGCTTTCGTTGTCATAAAACAACTGTGTGAAGACCGCATCCGCGCCTGCGTCAATTTTGCGGATGAGGTTCTCCAGATCGGTGTCGAAATCAGGTGCCTCAGGGTGCTTTTCCGGATAACCTGCAACGCCGATTCCTGTGTCCGGAAATCGACCGCGAATCAATTCGACAAGCTCGTTTGCATATTGCAGGCCACCTTCGGCGACCTGAAAGGAATCAGAACCTGCTGGCGCATCCCCTCGAAGCGCCATGATGTTATTGATTCCGTGTGCCTGCGCCCGATTGAGCCAATCGTTGAGTTGGCTTTTCGACGAACCGACACAGGTGAAGTGCGCAGTTGCAGGAATTTCGAACTGAGTTTGAATCATCTCGCAAAGTTCGATCGTTCGGTCTTGTGTCGTTCCACCTGCCCCATAGGTACAGGAGATGAAATCAGGATTGTGCTTTGCCAGTCGCGTGAGATGTTCTCGCAGCGAGGCGTCACCTTTCTCCGTTTTCGGTGGGAATATTTCAAATGAAAGTCCGAACGACTTGTTCGCGTAGATCTCTTTGATCCGCATTATTTTTAACTTACGTAACGAGAGAAATGAGCAGTTTAAGCAGGCAGTGTTGTTGGTGTTTCATCAATGTAATCATAGAAGACGTTGCGCTGCCTGGGAGTGTAGCCTGCGTCTGAGATACACCTTTGAATAGTTTCCAATGAAAGATGAAACACGGTCCCCGCCTGAGCGACGACATTTTCTTCGATCATTAAGCTTCCCATATCATTCGCGCCAAAGAAGAGCGCCAACTGACCGACCTTCTCTCCCTGTGTGACCCAACTCGCTTGAATGTTAGGGATGTTGTCGAGGTAGAGTCGCGCGACCGCTTGAGTTTTCAGGTATTCAAATGCGCCCACGGAAGAGGCTCCTGACAGATCGACTCCGCCACTGCGACCCTGCTGTGCATCGCGACCGAACCAGGGAGCTTCCATAGGAGGTTGATGAGTCCAGCAGATGAACGCGGTGAAGCCGCCGGTTTCGTCTTGAAGTTCACGAAGCCGGTCAAGGTGTTCAATTCTCTCTTGAAGAGTCTCAACATGACCAAACATCATCGTTGAGGAACTCTTCCCACCGATCTCGTGCCAGACACGATTCACTTCCAGCCAACCATCGGTGAGAACTTTGCCTCGCGTGATTTGTTTTCGTACCCTGTCGACAAGAATTTCTCCACCACCACCAGGAAGACTTCCAAGCCCGGCATCTTTGAGACGCTGCAGGACTGTTTTCAGGGGCAGCTTGCTGATTTTGTGAAAGTGCCAAAGCTCTGGGGGGCTAAAGCCGTGAATATTGACCTGCGGAAATTTTTCCTTCATGGAGCGCAAAAGATCTTCATACCATTCCAGGGAGAGTTGCGGATGCAGCCCTCCCTGAAGAAGAATTTGATCCCCGCCGAGATCGACGGTTTCCTGAATCTTCTGGAAGAGAACTTCTTCAGTCAGCACGTATGCTTCTGAATGACCGACAGGCCGGTAAAACGCACAAAAATCACAAACGGCTGCACACACATTCGAGTAATTAATGTTGCGGTCGATATTGTATGTGCGGTAAGGCTCGGGGTGCAGTTGTTGTGTTACCGTGTTTGCTGCACGACCGATCTTCGTCAAATCTCGCGATTGCAATAGTGCTAGACCTTCTTCTGGATTCAACCTCTCACCGGAAACGGCTTTGTCCAAAATAGACGTGATGTCTTGTTCAACGGTTGTGCTCATGGCTTTCTCAATTACTGTCGGTCGCTGACAAAGTCCCTCTATGCTCAGCTGAGGATGACACTTTTTTTAACTCTCGGTCTCATACCCTAAAGAAAGCGTCAAATTTTACTGAGGGTGTCATGCGTTCTGTGAACCGCAATTCTCGGTACAATTTAACTCTATTCCGATAACAGACAAGGCGTCCACCCCACTGAGGTAGACGCCTTGCTGAAATATCTACATTAAGCACACTTGGCGTACTTTAACTATCTGGTGACAAGTCAGTGAAAGACGGAATTCCACCTAATCCAGGTGGTGCCGGCGGAGGTGTTTCTCCTCCGGAAGGAGGTCCGCCACCTAACTCATCGTTCTCGTCGAGCAATTCGCGGCGAGCAGCGAGAATGCGAGCGTGTTCTTCGCGAAGTTCCTGTTGAGCTTCGGGACGAATGCGAACATCTGCTTCCTGATGAATCTTGAACCCAGTTCCAGCCGGAATTAAGTGACCAAGAATGACGTTTTCCTTCAAGCCGACCAATTGATCTGACTTTCCTGCCAATGCAGCTTCCGTCAGAACCTTGGTCGTTTCCTGGAAACTAGCTGCAGAGATAAAGCTTTCACTTTGAACAGCAGCTTTGGTAATCCCCAGAAGCTGTGTACTGGCACTCGCTGGTCGAGGAGTTGTGAATTCGATGACATCGTCACCATCAGCTTCGAGGGCATCGTTGACCTCTTCAACTGTTTCAAGCGGAACGACATCTCCAATTTCGAACTCAGTAGCTCCTGGACTGGTGACACGAACACAGCTCATCAGTGCTCTATTCACGCGACGGAATTCCCATTTATCGACCACAACGCCTGGCAACAAATCGGTATCGCCAACGTCGTCAATTCGTACCTTACGAAGCATCTGCGAGACAACGAGTTCGATGTGTTTATCATCAATCCCCACCCGTTGTGCTCGGTACACGTTTTGGATTTCGTGCAGCAAGTACTGGTGAACAGCTTCTTCCCCGCTCACACGAAGAATGTCGTGTGGGACGAGAGGACCTCGAACCAGAGCGTCTCCAGCAACCACTAAATCGCCTGAGTGAACGAGTAATGCTTTCCCGTGTGGAATGATGTGTTCACTGTCGGTTCCATCTTCGCCATGGACGACGATAACACGTTTTCCGCGTTTTCGCTCCGCAACGAGTTCGACTTCACCATCGATTTCAGCAACCACCGCAGGGTCTTTGGGTTTTCGTGCTTCGAACAGTTCGGTCACACGTGGTAACCCCCCTGTGATATCTTGAGTTCCCGAAGCTTCACGAGGCTGTTTCGCCAGAACGGCTCCAGCAGAAGCCTGAGAGCCTTCCTTCACTTCGATGTGTGCTCGTTCCGGAAGATAATAGTAATCAAGGATCTTTCCGGTGCTGTCTTCGAGGACAATCTGTGGATGCAAATCGCCTTTATGTTCAATAACGGTTGAGCGTTCGAAACCGCTGGCATCCTTTTCGGTACGAATCGACCGACCTTCGATTAAGTCTTCGAAGCGAACACGTCCACCGACTTCTGCCAAAATTGGAATCGAGTGTGGATCCCATTCGCAGAGAACTTGCCCGTCTACGACCTCTTCGTCTTCTTTGACTTTCAAAAGAGAACCGGCAGGAACATTGTACTTTTCCAGTTCTCGATCCTTCGGATCGATAATGATGACCTCGCCCTGTCGAGCCAGAACAATCGTATCGCCATCTGTGTTGACAACACTACGAATTCGAGCGAACTTCACGCGTCCGGCCTTCTTCGTTTTCAAGTCGCTTTCCTGGACATCACCTTGAGCAACTCCACCAATGTGGAATGTTCGCATTGTCAACTGAGTTCCCGGTTCCCCGATACTCTGTGCTGCGATGATTCCGACAGCGAGACCTTCTTCGACTCCGCGTGCCGTCGACAAATCCATCCCGTAGCATCTTTGACAAATCCCGAGTTCCGCCTCACAGGCCATCGGGCTGCGTACTTGAATCCGCTCGAGTCCCATCTCTTCGATGCGACGCGAGATGTCAACGGTGATCAACTCACCTTCTCGAACGATCACTTCATCCGTGATTGGATCGACGACATTTGTCCGGCTGGTTCGCCCACGAATCGCCTCGGCGAGACTCACTTCGACCTTTTCGCCACGGTACAGAATTCCCCGTGTGACGCCATTCCTTGTCCCACAGTCGTTCATCGTGATGACGAG
>DAOUPA010000182.1 GCA_030626405.1 Planctomicrobium sp. | reverse complement strand
GAGAACTATGCTCATATCACAGATCCGACGGCGCGACTGACTGCAACAGTGGAAGAGAATGTCCTCGTTCAGCTTGAAAACCTGCGGACGCATCCGGCTGTCGCTGCGGCATTGAGCAGAAAATCGTTGAACCTTCATGGTTGGGTGTACAAATTCGAGACAGGACAGGTCTTCGGCTACCACCCGCAAGATGGTCAGTTTGTCTCAGTCGAAGGAACAAGCTTCATTGCTCCTTCGATCACTCGTGAGTTGCCGCCCATCTAGAAAACAGAGTCATGAATAATACAAATGATGCACCGACACAGCGAAGTTGAGCTTGTCCGACTCTGCAGGAAGTTTAAAGCCGAAGTGGTAGAAGCCCCGTGATGATCTGGTTCGCCTGAGACCCAAGAATCGTTGGCCGAGGAAGAAAATGAAGAAACTCAAAGACGCACTGAACCGGGGCCACATCGTCCTTGATCTTGTCGCCTCTGACATGAAATCGGCCATCCAAAAGACAGTTCTCCACATGGTGGCGGATGGCATTTTACCGGAGCAGACTGCGGAACAGGTGACTGCAAACTTGCTACAGCGGGAGCAGGATTTCCCGACTACAATTGGCAATGCGACAGCGATTCCTCATGCGTATCTCGATGATGTTGAGGAACAAATCGTCCTGTTCGTAAGGCTCGCCCGTCCGCTGAACCTGGGTGCGCCCGATGGGATCCCGACTCAGTTCCTGTTCTTCCTACTGGGACCTCCTGGTTCGGCTTCGAATCATCTGGACACACTTGCCTACGTGGCTCGGCTCATGTCGGATGACGTGTTCCGGTATCAGGCTGGTGAAGCTCGCTCGGCCGACGATTTGTTAGCGGCTCTCGACCATTACACAGAGCGAACCTCGCCCAAACCAGCAGTTCGAGAGCCGCGTTCTGACGGTCTAGTCTACACCGGTCAGTTCTGCGGTGGATTACGGCAGGATGTGGCTCGTCGCTGGCCCTACTACATCAGTGATTTTCGCGATGGGATACACGGCAAGTGTGTCGGTTCGGTTTTGTTTCTCTTCTTCGCATGTTTAGCGCCAGCGGTGACATTTGGCGGCGTGATGGCTGTGCAGACAGGAGGACAAATCGGTGCCGTGGAAATGATCACTGCATCGGCTTTGTGTGGGGTCGTTTTTGCTCTGTTCTCTGGTCAGCCGCTTGTCATTCTCGGTGGAACGGGACCGCTGCTCGTGTTCACCGCCATCCTGTTTCGGCTCTGCAGCGACATGGGCGTTCCCTTTCTGCCGTCCTATGGATGGGTCGGTCTGTGGTCCGCAGGCTTTCTATTGATACTCGCAGTCACCGACGCCAGCTGTTTAATGCGATACTTCACTCGGTTCACGGATGAAATCTTCTCGGCCCTGATCTCGATCATCTTTATCTATGAAGCAGTCAAATCACTGGTTCATATTTTTGAGGATCTTGACGTCAAGAAGCATCACGATACGGCGTTACTCTCGTTACTTCTTGCCTTGGGAACGTTTTATATCGCCATGAGTCTCTCGCGGTTCCGTCGTAGCAGTTATCTCCGACCGAAGATTCGCGAATTCCTCGCCGACTTCGGCCCTGCGATCGCTCTCGGCGCCATGACGATCGTCTCAGTATGGTTGCACGAAGTGTCCCTCGACGTTCTCCCGGCACCAGATGTTTTTGGAACGACGAGCGGTCGTCCCTGGACTGTCAATCTATGGGCCGCTCCGCTCTGGGTTCGATTCGCAGCCGCTGGACCTGCGGTGCTTGTCACCGTTCTCGTATTTCTCGATCAGAATATTACTGCTCGAATCGTCAACAGCCCTGATCACCGACTACAAAAGGGAGAAGCCTACCATTTGGATCTCGGAGTGGTGGGGCTCCTGATGGCAGTTTGTTCGTTGTTCGGACTGCCGTGGCTGGTCGCCGCAACGGTTCGTTCGCTCAACCACATCCGCAGTTTAGCAACAACCGAAGAAGTCGTCACACCGGGCAAAGAATCTCGCGACCGCGTCATTCATGTTCGGGAGAATCGCCTCACAGGTCTGGCGATCCACTTACTGATTGGACTCTCGCTGCTCTTGCTGTCGCTGTTGAAGACAGTTCCGATGGCTGTCTTATATGGAATGTTCCTGTTCATGGGAGTGGTATCGATGTCCGGCAATCAGTTCTTCGAGCGATTGAGTTTATGGTTGAAAGACCCAACTCTTTACCCGGTCACACACTACATCCGCCGCGTTCCCCGCTGGACAATCCACGGATTCACATTACTGCAACTGGCCTGCCTGGGCACTCTGTGGTTCGTCAAGACGAGTGAAATCGGAATCTTGTTTCCGATCTTTATTGCATTGCTTGTTCCTGTTCGTTTGCTGGCAGGGCGACTCTTTGCTCCGGAACACCTGTCTGCTCTCGACGCCGAAGCAGAACCCGAAGGAGAGGAAACTCACTGGGTGGCTTGAACTCCACGAGCCCACCTGCAAGCTCTGGTTCAGGGAGATGCATGTACTGCTTGAAGTTTCGTAGCACTCCAACCACGAGATCAACCGCCAAAATCAAAAAAACGTTTCGCAGTTTGAAGCAAAACTGGAAGCATAAAGCAGCCTTCACATCAGGTAATCTTCAGTCCGCAATGAGTATCGGTGCGTAGTTTTCTCAACCGCGAATGGACGCCTACGAACCCGAGTTGCTTGGTTTTCAGTTGCGTGAATTCACGGTTCTTCTCTCGTTCAAGGGTCGTCATGGCACCCGACGGCTGAATGGTTATGCTCCTACCTTGGTTGCAGCGTCAAGGCCGTACAAGGATACTCAAATGGCTGGTCTTAGAATCGTTTCCGAAATGTGTTGGCGAGTCAACGAATGATGATTTCCGCAAAAAATGTTGTTCTATTTACTGTCATGCTACTGCACTGTGAAATCGGCGCGACACAGGCACAAGTGAAAACCTGGGATGGTCGTCATTCAATAGAGAAAATCGCCGTTCGCGTCGTGTATTTTGTTCCGAATGACCGAAAGCCGTTACGGGACTGGCAGGATCGTGCTGCGTATTACTGTCGACGAATCGAGCAGTTTCACCAGCGGGAATATGGCGGGCAGTCGACGTTAACGACAACTCTTGAATCAGAGCCGGTTGTCTCATCCATGTCGACGACACAACTACGCGATGGTGATGCAAATGCGATCTTCTTTAAGACGTTACGGGAAGTCGACGAGAGACTGAAATTCGCACAAGACGAGACCAATGCGTTCCCAATCTTACTGGCTCTCTCTGAAATCAACTGGAAACCACTCAATGATTTCTATCGTGTCAATCCGGGCAAGGATGGATTCGAATTCGAAGGGAACTTCCACAACGGGCAGCACTTCCCAGGTGCTGCTTCCGGTGGTGCGCGAGCGACCTACCTTGCCGATCAGCGTAAGGGGTGGGGGCTGGTCAGTGCGGATGGCTGGCGAGTCCCCTACCGTGGCAGCGATTGCGTGGTCTACCACGAAGGAGTCGGGCATACCGTGGGGTTGCCGCACCCAAAGCCAGGGAACGGTTCTGTCATGAGCCAAGGTCAATATCGAGGTTGGTTGAGCGAATCATGGCTCGATAAGGAACAAAAACTACACATGGGTTGGGCTCCTGAAGAGCAACCGAAGATCGATTCGAAACTGGAACTGTTTACCAAATTCCGAGCGTTGCCAGAGCCGATCAATCCAAAACCAGGACAGGAAGTTTCTCTCAAGTTCGACTGGCCTAATGACGTAAAAGTGAAGGACTGTAGTGTCCGTTTTCAGACCGACATGCACGGCTCCTGGGTTGAGTCTCCTGCGAGTATTACCGACGCATCGCTGGGATTATTGGACTCGATTGTCATCGGCACGTTCGACAGTCCCACTCCTGTGAGCTATCGGGTGAATGTGACTCTTCGAGATGGAAGAACTGCCGAAATTTGGGGATATTTCCAGGTCCGTGATGTTGACGGAGCGTTCCCTGTGCCGTTCAGGTCAGCAAAGACTGTGTCCGATACCCCCGAACCAGAACCTCGACTGACCCAGAAAAATGAAGTTGATGTTCTGGCGATGCTCAACGTTGAAGATGCCTGGAAGCAGGGAAACTGGACAGAAGATGTACAAGGTCGTTTGCTTTCCCCCATAGCATTCGGAACTCGAATCGAGTTACCCGTCGATGTTCCCCAACAGTACCGCATGACCGTTATCGCAGAACCGCTTGATGAACCGAACGGACTTCTGATTGGCTCTCGAATGGGAGAACATCGATTTGCCACACTGATCAACTACAGACCGAAAGATGTTGGCTTGAGTGCGCTAGAAAACGTGGATGGTCGAAACGTCGGGAACGCCACAACAGTTGAGCGAAATCTGCTTAAGAAAAATCGGCTATCACAAATCATCGTGACTGTCTTAATAGATCAAGTCACCGTTTCGGTAGATGGAGAGAACATTATCCGCTGGACAGGCAGTGCAGACAAACTTAGTCTCGGCGACTACTGGAGTACGCCGAACAAACAGGCTCTGTTCCTCGGTACCTACGATTGTCGCTACCGATTTTATCGAGTCAGTCTCTCTGAGATTGAATGAACGTTTGTAATACCCCAACGATTCAAAGTCTCATGAAGTCACAGACACCTTCGATAGTGTTAATTTCCGACTTTTCAATTCTGGTCAATTCCAAGATTACATGAACAAGCGTACTAAAAATCTGTTGACAATCATTGGGCCTGGGATTCTCGTGGCTGCGACTGGCGTGGGTGCCGGGGACTTAGGAACGGCAGCGTTTACGGGAGTGAAGCTGGGTGTTGCTTTGATGTGGGCGGTTGTTCTGGGTGCGTTTTTGAAGTTTGTCCTGAACGAAGGACTGACGCGCTGGCAGTTGGGAACCGGGCAGACTTTACTCGAAGGCTGCTTGACGCACCTGGGACCGGTTTTTCGCTGGGTGTTTCTGTTGTATCTGGTGATCTGGAGTTTCTTTGTCGGCTTGGCGCTCATGAGTGCGTGCGGGGCGACATGGCATGCGATTTATCCGATCTTGGAAAATGCGCAGTCGGACAAAGTTCTCTACGGAGCAATTCACAGCGCCGTAGCTGTCGTGCTGGTGTTGTTGGGGGGATATCAACTGTTCGAGAAAATCATGGCGGTTTGTATCGCTATTATGTTTGCTGATGTTGTCATCACCGCTGTTGCTTTGCGTCCAGATGTGGGCGAGATTTTCGCTGGTTTGTTTGTTCCTCGAATTCCGCAATTTGACGGCGTTGGTCTCGACTGGGCAATTGCTCTCATCGGCGGCGTTGGCGGAACGCTGACGATTCTCTGCTACGGATACTGGATTCGCGAAGAGAACCGTTCCGGAGAGGAAGCGATCTCTGTTTGCCGAATTGATTTGGGCATCGGCTACACGATGACGGCACTCTTCGGCATGTCGATTCTGGTGATCGGCAGCCGCCTTGATCAACTCGATAGCCGTGGCGTGACGATTCTGTTGGAGATGTCCAACGAACTCGAAGCTGCCTTTGGTAGTTTCGGAGGTCTGGCGAAATGGGCGTTTCTCCTTGGTGCCTGGGGCGCGGTGTTTAGTAGTCTGCTGGGAGTCTGGCAGAGTATTCCGTACCTCTTCGCTGATTTTTGGGAGAGAAGCGGGAAATCCAAAGACGATACAACGCCCTATCAAGTCGATACACAATCATGGGCGTATCGCGGCTACCTGATTGCCTTGGGAATCGTTCCGACGATTGGTCTGTACACGGTTCCGTTTCAACAGGCAACGAAAGTGAACGCCATTATCGGTGCGATGGTCGTGCCGTTCCTGGCTGGGATACTGCTGTATCTCAACAATCGCAAGGACCTGATGCCTGTGCAATTTCGGAACAGTTGGAGATCGAACATTGTTCTCGTTTTGACGCTTTGCTTTTCGGTCGTCGCCGGCTACATGACGATTCGCGCGAAACTGTTCGGGTAACGCATAGATCCAAGCTTTTGCCGCACACATCAAGTGTGCGGCTAAACGAGAATATCTTTGAGCACGTGCGACTCTTCCACGCCAGTCAGCCCTAAATCTAGTCCTTGGAATTTCACCGAAAAGCGTTTGTGGTCGATGCCGAGCAAGTGCAGCATTGTTGCGTGTAAGTCGCGAACATGGACGATATTTTCGGTGGAGTTGTAACCGAGTTCGTCTGTGTTGCCGTAGCTGATCCCCGGCTGGATGCCGCCCCCTGCCATCCACATTGAGAAGCCTTTGATGTGGTGATCGCGTCCGGCTCCCCCTTTTCCCTGAAACATCGGCGTTCGCCCGAATTCGCCGCCCCAGATGATGAGTGTGTCTTCCAGCATGCCGCGCTGTTTCAAGTCTTGAATCAATGCGTATGTGGGTTTATCGGTCAGATCGCAGCAGATGTTCATATAGCGTTCAAGACCGCCATGGTGGTCCCAGCCACGATGGTACAGATGAATAAACCGGACACCACGTTCGGCAAGTCGTCTCGCCAGCAGGCAGTTCGATGCGTACGTCCCGTCGCCCGGTGTGGCTCCGTACATGTCGAGAATGTGCTTCGGCTCGTCGGAGACGTCCATCAGATCCGGAACGGAAGTCTGCATTCGAAACGCCATCTCGTAGGCAGCGATGCGAGCGTCAACTTCCGGGTTTTGAATCGTCTGGTTGCGATGTCGATTCAGCTGGTTAACCGCTGAAACAAGTTCCCGCTGCTGCTGTATCGTCACTCCCGGAGGTGGCGTGACATAGTGAACCGGATCGCCTGCGGAGTTGAATTCCACACCTTGGAATCGACTCGGCAAGAACCCCGGTGACCACTGTCGCGATGCAATTGGTTGCGGATTTCGCCCACCAACGCTGGTCATCACAACAAAGCCCGGCAGGTCTTCGCTGTCACTGCCGAGACCGTAATTCACCCACGATCCCATGCTGGGACGACCACTAATCGCAGACCCGGTATTCATAAACGTATGTGCCGGATCGTGGTTAATTTGCTCGGTGACCATCGATTTAATGATGCAAATATCGTCCGCCATTTTCTGATGCCAAGGCAGGAAATCGGAGATCGTCTGCCCGTTCTCACCATATTGCCCGAACTTAGTCAGCGGTCCTTGACACTTCAATTCTTTCCCTTGAAGCTGCGCGATTGGCTGCCCTTTCGTGAACGACTCTGGCATCGGCTGCCCGTCGAGTTCTGCGAGTTTCGGCTTATAGTCAAATGTCTCCAGGTGCGATGGTCCACCTGCCATGCAAAGAAAGATGACCCGTTTCACTTTCTGTTCAAAATGTGGGAACCCAGGCAGCCCGTCTGTGAGCGAACCTGCTTTTTCTGTAGCGAGCGCATTTTTCGCCAGCATTGCTGATAGAGCCGCGCTCCCTAGACCGACTCCTGTCGAAGAGAGAAACGTGCGGCGGTTAAGGTGTTGCGAGAACGACACGAAACTTATCCCTGCAATTGTTGCTTAGATTTTTATGTTGATGGACTGTATCATTCTACCTCAACCTCGCCACAACCGAAATGTGAAGTCCGATTTTTCATGCGATCTCGCCTTGATGGTCGAGTTCTTGACGTCAAAATAGCTTTTGGCTGCTGTCGTGTGAGCCAGAGATCGAGTTAAATGTACGTCTTGTAAGCACTTCTACATTCATATTGAGATGAACTTCTATGTCCAATCTGCCACTTCCGCTCAAAGGCATCATTCCACCTTTGGTCACCCCTCTACTGGGACGTGATGAAATTGATGTGGAAGGGACTCAGCGATTGATTGACCACGTCGTAGGCGGTGGCGTGCATGGCTTGTTTTTGTTGGGGTCGAGCGGGGAAGCCCCGAGTTTGAGCCACGCGACTCAGCGAGAGTTTTTGAAAATTGCCTGCAATCAAGTCGCCGGTCGTGTGCCAGTTCTCGTGGGGATTACCGACACATCGATGACGGAGTCTATTGAATTCTCAGAGTTCGCCGCCGAATGCGGTGCGGATGCGGTTGTGTTGGCGACGCCGTACTACTTCCCAATGCACCAGAATGACCTGAAACGGTACGTCGAAGAGATTGCCACCGAGCTGCCGCTACCGTTTTTGCTGTACAACATGCCGAGTCACACGAAGGTCTGTTTTGACATCGACACGATTGAATCGCTGCTGCACTTAGACAAATTCATTGGTGTCAAAGACAGTTCGGCGAACATGAACTACTTCAACAAACTCATTGAAGTGAAACGCCTGCAGGAAAACTTCACTCTACTCATGGGGCCGGAAGAATTGTTGGCTCAGTCGGTTCTGATGGGTGGCGATGGTGGAATCTCTGGCGGCGCCAATCTTGTTCCGAGTTTGTACGTGTCGCTGTATGATGCTGCTCTCGCAGAGGACATGCGCGAAGTGCATCGGCTTCAGCAACAAGTAATGAGACTCTCAAAAAACCTGTACGAAGTTGGACCATCGCCATCTGGCTACCTCACCGGAATCAAAACAGCATTGGGAATCGCCGGACTATGCAGTGACCGAATGAGCGAACCTCTCTACGCGATGCCAGATGAACGCAAGCAAATGATCCATCAGCACCTTGATGACATGGGTCTTCTGGATGGTTTGAAGATTGTCGGGTAGCAACACGATACAGTGCAGCATGTTTTCCCCATTTGGTTGCCACCGAAGTGCTGCATGCTTTCGACATCTAAAACCGAAGCTATCGAATGCGAATCATCTGATTCGGATTCAGAGTGGGAGTATCATTGAGATGCATCGATGATACTGTTAGATATTATAACTGACGATTTCCTGGTTAGCAGCGATGAGTGACGAACCCTGGTACAAAGATGGACTGCTATTCACGTGTGAACAGTGCGGCAATTGCTGTACGGGTTCGCCTGGGTATGTCTGGGTGAGTGAAGAAGAGATCCGGAACATTGCAGACTATCTCGACAAGCCGATTGGCGAGATTCGGCTTTTATTCACTCGCCCGGCGCGCGGCAAGGTGTCTCTGAATGAATACGCTAACGGAGACTGCGTCTTCTTCGACTCGCAAAAACGAGGCTGCACCATCTATCCGGTCCGCCCGATTCAATGCCGGACGTGGCCTTTCTGGAAATCGAATACTGAGTCTCCGGACCTCTGGAAGGAAACACAACGAGACTGTCCAGGGGCAGGGACTGGCAATTTCGTGAGCCTCGAAGAGATCTCTGATCAGCTTTCCAAAACAGATATTTAAACCTACGTTTCAAGAGAATGGCCTTGTTGCAGGAAACCATCTTGTGAGAAACAGGCTCGGCTCCGTAGGATAGGAGGGATCATTGTCCTTTCTGGAAATGCTATGATGTACTCATTCACACGCTCGGTTCACGTTTTTGCCATCTGCTTGATTGCTTTATCGCTTCAAAACCGACCAGCAAATGCGCAAATTGCCGCGAACAAGACCATCTTAACGATTGAAATTATGCTGCCACGAATTGTGGGCGACCCGGTGCAGGCACAGCGGTGGGGGAAGATTTTTTCGGAGATGGGAGAGACCGCTCGGATTCGTCAGCCGCTGCCGAGTGACAAGCCGGAGATCAGGGAAACAAAACGTGGAACTTTCCGTATTTTGAAAGTCGTCGGCGAACTCAACCGGAAAGGGGATTTAGTTTTCCCTCAAAAGACGTTTTCAATGAGCCAAACTGATCAGATTAAGGCTTGGCTGGACGAGTTGAAAGTTTATGGTGCTCAAGGATCGCCTGATGGAAAGAAATTTTGGGGCCTGAACAAAAAGCAATTTGACGATGTCGTGAAGGCTTTGTCAGTTCCAGTGTCAAAGGAAACGAAAGACAAACCGCTCATGGAGGTTGTCGATGCATTACCCATTGACAAAACATACCCTGTGATCGTTCATCCAGATGCTCGTGAAGAGTTTTTCAAGATTGAAACAGCTGAACTACGCCAGGAAATCCAGGGGGTTTCCAGCGGTACGGCGCTGGCGGTTCTCCTTCGAGAACGTGGGTTTGGATTTCGGCCTCTGCGGACTCCAAGTGCATCGATTGAATTGACAATTCAATCACTCTCCGAAATTAGCGACCCATGGCCAGTCGGTTGGGACATCAACGACTCGAAGCCTCGGAACTTCATCATTCCAAATCTTTATAAATTCGTAAAAACAGGTTTTGAAGAGGCACCACTTCAACGTGTTCTCGACGCGATTTCAGAACAAACTAAAACGTCCATTCTCATCGACTATAACCTTTGTGAGCAAAAAGAAATCGACGTTGCCGAGGCTGCCGTTTCCTATCCGGAAAAACAAACAGCGTGGTCGCTCGTACTTGGGTCCGTTGTTCGCCAAGCTCGGCTGACTCATAAGATCATGCTCGATGAAGCAGGTCGCCCGTTTGTGTGGGTGAAACCGTTCGTTCCCTATAAGCTGAAGGGAAAATGACCGTCGCGCGGCCTGAAATTTTGCTACATATTTAAAATGTGCGGAAAATCAAGGAGGCGCCCTTAAGGTCTGCCCGTTTTTTTAGCATTTAATTAGAGACCAATCGCTTGCAGTTCTTCGGGTGAATCAAACAACGTCTGCCGATCCTCGGGAACGAGCGAAAGCGTCTTTCGAATCGTATCGCGTGAATGTCGATTGTGCCCATTTTCCACAAAGCGAATAGCGACGTGTTCGACTTGCTCACCAAATTGAGATGCAATTTCGGCATAGAGTTCGGCGTCTCGTTCCCCTGAATCACCACACAAAATGAACCGGCGATGTGGATATGTACGCATTAAGGTTTGGATTGTCTGCCGTTTCGATTCGTAGGCAACGCGGCGTTTCCAGTTCTTGCGAAGTTCGCTGAGGCGAATGTTCCTGAGGTGCAAACTTCCGACAGGGAATTCATCTTTGTCGAGCCAATTCAGCATCGGTTCATACAGCGGCCAAGGACTGGACGAAACGTAATGAAAGCTAACTCCCTGACTTGCCCACGCTTGGTATGTTTCCGCCATCTGTGGAACCGCTTGAAACTCTCGCGTAAAAGTGTTGGCAAGAAGTTCCCGTCGGTCCGCGACGTTTGTAATTTTAATTGTGTCGTCGATATCTGAAATCACCGAAATGCCTTCCGACGCGACAAGTTCAATTTCGCCTGTAAACAGCCGGGAATCTTCTTCGGGAAGGTGGGCTGCAAATTCGACGAAGCGCCTTCCGAAAGCATCTTGCTGGATTGAAGGTTCCAGTTCTCCTTCCGGAATCGTCAAGGTCGTCTGGAAGTGACCATCAGTCGTTGAGTGTGGGAGTTCAAAAGCTTTTTCAGCAATCGCAATCGGAACCGATTTGTTGCGTTTACTGACGTTGAGAAAAAGATGCGCTCGATCTTTGAATCGCTGATGAGTTTGCTTCCCCTTCTCTGGCTTCACAACACGTTTGAAGAGGTGCAGCAAAACATGCTTGCGAATATGCCGCCGCGTAGGAGCGAAGATTGATCCGTGTACTTCCAAATGCCAACAACGCCCGATGGGACTGTAATGGGCGAAACTACGATAGAAGATGACCTTCTCGCGAGGACGCACTGCATTCTTAGCCGTGTTCTTCGAGGTGTCGGTCATTCGTTGAGTTTCGGTCGGATTTGACATAATACCGCGTCTAGTTGTCACTGTCGCTTTCTGCCTCGCGGGGCAATTACTGTGAAGACAATACAGTGAGAGAAAGCGACCATCTTAACCGTTGTCGCTAAAAAACCTCAATCATTCATTGATGGTGGGCGACGGAGCCGCTTCACCTTTGATCGTTCCTTCTTATTTTGCAAACGCTTTTCTTTGACCCATCGTGGTGGTCGTCTTTTTTTCCGTGGTTTCGGGACTACCAAAGCCCGAACGATGATTTCACGTAACCGGTTCAAACATTCCTGACGATTTTTTTCGCGATCACGGCATGTTTGGCAGTCGATCCGCAAAACCCCTTCTTTATTGATTCGATTCGCCTCACGAAGTCGCAGCCGATCTTTCACTACTTGCGGAAGCGATTCGGTCTCGTTCACATTCCAGTGAAGCTGCGCCTGTGAATTCACTTTATTCACATTTTGACCACCTGGTCCCGAACTTCTGACAAATTCAAAGCGAATTTCCGCCAAAGGGATCGTAACCTTCTGATCGATGACGAGTTGTGTCTCACGATTTTCCATGCTGAAACGTTCTATCGTGCCCACGGGTAAGTTTGCCCGATTCCTCACAGTGTGAAACCGCCTGTGTGATACCGCAGGCAGAAAGTGACATTATTACCCGAGAGCCGTAATATCATCCTCAATTATCGTGCGTCAATCAATCAAGAAAACAAATTCCTGACCATTGATGCGATGAAAACGTCCAGACACCG
>DAOUPA010000052.1 GCA_030626405.1 Planctomicrobium sp. | reverse complement strand
CCGACCGAATTTCTTAACGACGAACAATACGGTGAATTCGCGCATGCGCTCGTCGATCATGAGAACGAAGAAATTGTTGAATCGACACAAGTCGATTACGCCGTGTGGGGTGATGAATTCATCGATGTAAATTCTCACAAGCAAATGCGTGAGGCATGTTCACTGCCGCACGCGGTTGCTGGTGCATTGATGCCGGACGCACATCTCGGGTACGGACTACCAATCGGTGGTGTCCTCGCTCTGGAAGGTGCAATCTGTCCGTACGCAGTCGGTGTTGATATTGCCTGCCGAATGAAGTTGTCGATTCTTGACATGCCTGTCGATGTTCTTTCCGATGAAAGACGTCGACGAGAATTGACGGCTGCACTGGAAAAAGGAACCGTTTTCGGTACCGGTAAAAGCTGGCAGCCGCGACAAAACCACGATGTCCTCGATCAAGACTGGACAGTGAGTAAAATCACTCGACAGAACAAGGACAAGGCTTGGAAGCAACTTGGAACATCCGGGTCCGGAAACCACTTCGCTGAGTTTGGCCTTCTGACGATCAACGAAGAGGAAACTGGTCTGGATTTGCCGCCTGGTGAATATGTCGCCTTGATGAGCCACAGCGGAAGCCGTGGGACAGGTCATTCGGTTTGTTCGACGTACAGTGCGATTGCCCGAAAGAACCTACCGAAACGGTACGCACACTTTGGACGGTTGGCATGGCTTGAACTTGATTCCGAAGCTGGTCAGGAATACTGGGCGGCGATGAATCTTATGGGAGACTACGCTTCGGCAAACCATGCAGTCATTCATCGCAACGTGACGAAACTCGCTGGCGCTAAAGTCGTTGGTGGTGTCGAAAACCATCACAACTTTGCCTGGAAAGAAATTCACGACGGTCGAGAAATGATCGTGCACCGTAAGGGGGCAACTCCGGCAGGTGCAGGTGTGCTTGGAGTGATCCCGGGGTCAATGGCAACTCCAGCCTATGTGGTTCGGGGATTGGGAAACGAGACATCATTGAACTCGGCATCACACGGTGCAGGACGGTTGATGTCACGGAAGAAAGCGAAATCAACCTACCGATTTAACGCAGTGCGGAATGACTTGAAGGCGAAAGGAGTTCACATCATCTCCGCCGGTTCAGATGAAGTTCCGATGGTGTATAAAGACATCGAAGATGTCATGAATGCCCAAACGGACCTCGTTGAAAAAGTGGCGCGTTTCGATCCCATGATCGTCAAAATGTGCGGAGACGGAAGCCGCGCAGAAGATTGACGAATTGCGATGACCAAGTAAAAAAGCCCGGCATTTCTAAAATGCCGGGCTTTTTCAATGACAGCTATCGCCAAAAACTAAGCGGCACGTCGAGCTTGTTCGAATGAAAGAATGTTGTCGGCACCGACTGCGTGTTGATCTTTCACGCCATCGATGAATGCTTCGAAAACTTGCATATCGAGAGCGGATGCCGATTCACTTTCGGGGTGGAACTGTGTTCCCAGGCACCACCAATTTTCGTCGATTGATTCGTACGCTTCAACAACTCCATCAAGTGCTGTTGCAGACGCACGGAAATTTGCAGCGAGTTGATCGATCGCCATATGGTGATCGCTGTTCACGCGAATTTCACCTGGACCGTAGATCCCATCCATCTTCGTTCCTGGCACAATTTCAATTGTGTGCCGCAGGCAATTTTCGACGGCATCGCGGTGGCACAGTGACTTATACACATCTTCTGAAACGTGCTGAAAGAGAGTGCCGCCACAGCTGACATTCAGAGTTTGCATCCCCGAGCCGATTGCGAGAGTTGGAATCTTCATCTCGTATGCAAGCTTTGCCAATCGACGATCAAACGCCTCGCGACGATGAGGCATCGGGCGTGTGACCGGATGTGTTTCAAATCCGAGTTGAATCGGGTCGAGATCAAGCTTACATCCGCTCAGAACAAGGCCATCGATCTGGTCCAAAATTCGACGAAGGTCATCATCTTCAGCCATCGGAGGAATCATGACAGGGATGCCGCCACTTTGGCTTACTGAGTCATAGTAGCCGCTGTGCATCCATGAAAAGGAAAACGTCTCGCTCTTCGCAGGACGAAAATCTGAGTTGATCGCAATAATTGGCTTGTCATTCATAGTATCTCTTCCTTGGTTACTTTGATTCGTTCAAGTCAGTACGCAAAGCGTGATCGTTCCCCGGATTGGTGAGGGACCGAACAGAACGAAGGGAAGCAAATATGAACTGGAAGAGGGTGGGAATTGTCAGCAAGGAAGAAGTGCAATAAGCGCTGACACTGAATGTGAGGCCGGGTGAGGTAAGCACACACACTTTTGAGATGCAAATGCATCGGATTCCATTCCATTTCAAGACACGATCCATCGGTCTGATCGATTCCGAACTCAACGTGAATTTGCGGTGAGTTTCGGAAACTTTCACTGACAGACTCACACGAGTGCTGCCAACTTATTGAAAGAGGATTTCACGTTCCACGCTTGTCCGTCTCTCGTCAGGGTAAATCCTAGATCAGGTCAATCCCGATGTAAAGCATTTTATCGATTTTGTAGGTAAAACCGCTACCACCCCTACAATCGATACCAGATATTGTGGTTTACGACCGGCAAGAACTGCCCGTCGAGTCAGGTTCACGAACCAATTTGAGCAGGAAATCGTCAAAACTTCCCCGTGAAGACGGCATTTAATGCCGTTTCACATCCGCATTTAGTTCTTCTTGAGATACTCGCCGAACCACTCGAGAACGGCGGCAAAGGCTTCCGTCTGCTTGCCTTGCAAACCGTGATTGGCGTCAAGCAAAATCAGTTTGTGGGTCACGCCGATTTCCTGAAACGCATCCGCAATCCACTTGCCATGTTTCGGCGGGACGAGAGTGTCTTTCGTGCCTGAAATGACAAGCGATGGGGCATCATCTGTTGTCACGAATACCAGTGGTGAATACTTGGCAGCTTCTTTCACACTCATCTCCAAAGCCGGGAAATTCCGGTACGCTGGCAGTGATTCTTCCGCTTCCCAAACGGCGACACGCAAATCAGAGGGAGGCACCAGTGCCGCCACGGCAGCGACACGGCTACTGACGCGCAAAATCGGATCACTTGCGTTTGAGTCACCATCATCGCCGGTCGTAGCCAGCATTAAGGAAAGATGCCCGCCAGCACTCATGCCCATTGCACCAATGCGATCTTCATCAACGTTATAATCTTTTGCGTGCAAGCGAATAAAGCGAATGGCTCTGCGAACATCAGCTACGGCATCCGGAATTCCGTATCGCGGGCTGCTCCCGTGTCGCACAGCGAAAACGGTGTAACCGGCACCAAGGTACGGTTCAAAAAATCCTCGTGCCTGCTCTGGTGGAGTCCACCTTGAGAACCAGCCGCCGCTGACCATAAAAGCGATCGCCGCCCCGTTCGCTTTTTCCTTAGGCTGAAAAACATCAATCGTCATTGCCAGCCCATCTTTGTGCCCGTAAACAACATCAGGTGTGATATTGACCGGAGTTTGAGCAATAACAGTTGAAGATGAGACTAGAAAGCTACCGCACAACACGAGAGCGATGAAAAAAGATTGAAAACTCCGAAGAGGCATCGTCGGCTCCAGTGGTCTGTTTTGATTCTTAAAAAGCGAGAGAACTCAGCGACCACTGTACACCACACGAGAGTCACGGTTCCACTGTATAGCAAGAAACACTCGCCCTCGGTGATCCAACATGGGAACGAATGTTGGCGAACAAAACGAGAGAACGAGAGACAGCCGTTCATAACTGTCTCAGTTCTTTCGCCGGCCCTATTCCTTCCCGACAATCTCAAACCTCGCTACGACCGGGAAGTGGTCGGAGTAGCCGATGTGGCTTTGGTTGTCGTCGTCGGGCCAAACATGCTGGATGCCATCGAACGTGCGTGTTGTGAGCATCCGTTTTGGCCTGATGACCTTTGACGAGATCCATCGAATTGAATTCCCTGACTGGCAAGCTTTGTTAACGAAAATGTGGTCAAAGCTGTCGAGTTCGACTTCGGATTTCTCACGATTGTAATACGGCAGTGTCCAGCGGTCGGCTTCTGGAAGACTCTTTAATGTATTCACAAGGCCTTGTTGCTCCAGGTTCAGGACAGAAAGATCGGAGTCGTTGTCGTTGAAGTCACCACCGATAATAATCGGAATCTCGCGAGCTTCTTCGAACGCCGGAATCAGCTCATTAACGATCTGAATCACTCGGTTCGAGCAATTCATCCGTTGCTGCTCACCACCACCGAAGCGACTTTTCCAGTGATTGACAATCACGTAGAACGGTTTCCCGTTCACCGAAACACGAGCCGTCAAAATGCCGCGATAGAACTCAGGGACATCGTAACAGTAGCAGAGGAATGGATAGCGACTCACCAAAGCGACATCAATTCCTCGCTCGTTCTCAACATCGATCAGGACGTGATATTTGTAGCCCATCTCGGAGAGTTCTTCGTCGATGAGTTGCTTGAGCACGCCGTGATTCTCGACTTCCATCAGGCCCAGGACATCGGCGTTTAACTCGCGAATGATCTCACCATCCTTACGTAGCTTTTCACGAAGCTCAGACGGAACGAACAAGTCCTCGCGCGGAGTCCGTTTGTCTCGGTAGCCATCGAAAAGGTTTTCGGCGTTCCAAAACGCGACCGTAATTTCCTCTGCACAGAGGCTGGATGAGTTGAAGATGACTAGAATCAGCAAAGCTGCCGAGCCGAAATTCTTGTAAAGCATACTATCGATCCATTTGTCCATCTTTATGAAATCACAATGTTGTAGAGACGGGATAGAAGAATAAACAAGCCACTCGCAGCATCGACGAAATGGTCTCTGCCACTATAGACTACGCGATTGTAGTCGCACTTCGAATTTTAACCATCAGTCCCCACTTTGGACCAATCGAATGAAAGCCTCCACAGGTTTGCTTGCGTTCGTGCTGATTGCACTCGCTTCACTTTCGCATGCTGCCGAGCGGAAAAGTATTCCGGCTACGGCTGCCGCTGGTCGTGCTGGCGAGAAAGCAACAGTTGAATTCAAAGTTGAAGCGGGCACGTTTCTCTCGGACCGGGAAGACAAGATGTGTTTCTTGAACTCAATGAAAAACTTTCGCTCGCAGGATAATTTCACGGTCGTCATTTTCAGCGAAGGTTTAGAGAAATTTCGAAAGGTCAAGATCAACGATCCTTTCGAACACTTTCGCGACAAGACAATACGAGTCACTGGCATCATCGGACTGCGTCAGGGAAAGCCCCAAATCGTTGTGGAATACTCTGAGCAGATCGAAATCGTGGAGAAGAAGAAGAAATCATCTGAGTAGTTTTTATTTCACAAGCGAAACCGAAGAGACTTCTCTCAATGACTACTTGTATTGACTCCGCAATTCTGCTGGAGTGAACTCCTACTAACAAAACCTTAACGGAACACAAAAGTTATGTCTGAACGCATCGTCTTTCGCACTGGCGAAGCTCTCGTTGCTGGTGGCCCTCCTTTTACAGCGGCTGAACCGGAAGTGGTCATTGGTGAACTCGATGGGCCAGTCGGCACAGCGCTGGCAACACTGACTGGAGACCAATCGATGGGACACTCCAAGGTCTTCGCAATTCTCAACACCGATATTCAGGTTCGACCTGTCACGCTCTGCGTGAGCAAAGTGACCGTTAAAAACAGCCGCTATACAAACATCCTGATGGGAACTGTTCAAGCAGCGATTGCAAATGGTGTGTTGGATGCCGTTCGTGCCGGCGACCTCCCAAAAGAGAAGGCGAACGATCTAGGAATCATTTGCAGCGTCTGGCTCAATCCTGGCGTGATTACTGATGACAATCTCGACCACGAAGCACTTTTCAATATTCACCGCAAGGCTATGTCGCAGGCAATTCACAAAGCGATGAACTGCGAACCATCCATCGACTGGCTTTTGGAAAACCAGGACAAGATCACACACAAATACTACCAAATGGGACTGGATGGGAAAATTTGAGACTGTCCCAATACAAGAAAGTGTGCCATGCCCACGTCGCGTTAGCAGCGTGGGCATGCTGAATACTCCGTGCACGCCGATTCAATATTGAGATTTCCCTGAGTTACCACTATTTCATTTAAGAGAAATGTTTTGAAATGACTGATGCAAACAGTTCACTTTACGAACGTCTCGGTGGTTACAACGCGGTTGCCGCTGTTGCTAACGATTTGCTGCCGCGTTTGATGGCAGACAGTGAACTGGGCCGGTTCTGGGAGCATCGCGGCGCAGATGGAATCGAACGGGAGAAGCAACTGCTGATCGACTTTCTCTGTCACAACGCTGGTGGACCGATGTATTACACCGGTCGCAATATGACTCTCACGCATCGCGGCATGCGGATTGCGAACTCCGACTGGGAACGCTTCATCGGGCATCTACAAGCAACACTCAATCACTTCCAACTCGCGGAAGCCGAACAGAACGACGTCCTTGGTTTTATTGAATCGACGAAAGCTGAGATCGTTGATGCCTGATAGTGAAACGACTTCCGCCTACGGTTTCAATTCAACGTTCGAGATCCCATCCTGACCGGGTTGCAAGATGTTGTTGGAGACGCGAATCTCCGTTGCTTTTTGATTGATTTGTATCGCGTAGTTGTAGCGCGGGCCTTTGTCTTCGTCAGATGCCTCGTCGTTGCCGGTGTTGTAGACAATGTTCCCTTGAATAATTACGGCAGAGACAGGTGGGTTGTCAGGTTTTTGCCCTTCATCAATCCTGATTGGTGCGCTGGCGTTGCCCCAGTTCCAGTGAGCGTTGCCGTAGCCGAATTCCGAAATGATATTGTTGGCGATAATCGAACCGCCGTCGCTGTTCGACTTGCGTGCCTCGCTGTCTTCCTTGGCTTCGGCAGCGGCGTACGAAGCGGCGCCAGGCATCAGACCAATGCTCCACAGATCGTTTTTCGAAAACTGATTCCCGATGATCAGCACATGCCGCGAACCGTGCATCGCTTTCATTCCGATCAACGCATTGTTCACAATGTTCTGTGAAACAATGACGTGATCCGAGTGCAAATCAATTCCCTGGGCGGCGTTTTCAATGTAGTTTCCGAGAATCTGGGTGTAGTCACTTTCGGTGGGGCTCGTGACAATGATTGCCGACCCTTGATGCCAGTTGCTGGTGTACTCTCGGTCCCAAGTCTCCTGACTGATGATCGTGCCTTTCTTCTCATTCTTTTTGATGAACTCGCCCAGGCCGTACTTCTCTTTCACTTCAAGCATCGGAAGCAATTGCTTTTCAATCACCTGATTCCCTTGCAGAACCGTCCCGCGACTGGAGGTGACGGAAATGCCAGTGCCATCGATGCAGCGGAACGCATAGCCCCAATCCATGCTCTTTGTCCGGTCGTCAACGGAAATACGCATGTAGTTGCGGATCAGGCAATTCCGGACTTTCACGTTCTGGCACTCACGAATTGTCAGTGCGCCTGCATTGGATCGATTGTCAATCACTTGAACATTATCAATGACAACATCTTCACTCTGGTGAATGAAAAGAGCTTCGGCGGTCGCTTCTTCACTTCCTTTAGCACGCGATAATGTCAAATCATGCAACTGCACATCCTTCGCATTTCTAATTTGAAGAATCGCAGCCTTCGAATTCGTCTGAACAATTCGACCAGGCCCGTAGAGGCCACTACGATCCGTCCGAATCAGAACTCGATCATTGATTTTATGATCCCCAGTCGGCAGATAGACAACTTGATGGGGATTCGCATCAAGTGCCTCTTGAATCGAGCCATACTGGCTGACCGAAATCAGGCCTGCCAGAGAGGCGGTTGCCACGTCATCCGCTTTTAAGGTCCTCGGCAAGAGCAACAAGACCAGGAAGGTCATACTGATTTGATTGATCGGGGGACGGTTCAACTCAATAACGGTCATTCGAGTTTGGTTCTTTTGGAAGTGGGATGATGTGAATGCGAAGCAGCAGAGCATACGGGCAGGAGAGCGTCACGTGCTACTGAAACTCCTCGCTGAATAGTGCGAGGATGAAGAAGAATTCAAAATCACTTTGGGAGGTGAGACACTCTGTGAGACAGAAGCCTCCGAAGTTGACCAACTGCGAACTTCCAAACATTCACGGATTTCTAGTGATTCTGGGAACCATGGGAGTGTATCATCGTCTACTCAGGAGGAATTCCACTTCAATTGAAGGGTACGGATCGATGAGAACGCTTGCTACTGCTTTTGCCTTGGTTGCGGTTTCCGCGACCTCTTTGTTTGCTCAGGGTGTTCTAGTCATCACGAACGAGAATATTCGCCTGCCCCGACCGGGTCCGCGACCTCAGGCGGTTTCGTACCAGATTGATGAACTCGCGGTCGAAGCCCGCCTGAAGAATCAAGTCGCGGATGTTCAGGTGTCACAAACATTCAAGAACACCGGATCCAGAACGATTCAGGCTCAATTCATCTTTCCGCTACCGTACGACGGGGCAATTGACGCGATGACGCTGCTCGTAAACGGCAAGGAACTCCCGGCGAAGTTGATGAAAGCGGACGAAGCCCGCGACCGGTATCAGTCAATTGTCCGTTCGCAAAAAGATCCAGCGCTGCTGGAATGGATCGGGACTGGCATGTTTCAAACGAGCGTCTTCCCGATTCCGGCTGGAGAGACGCGGACTGTTTCGATTCACTACAGCCAGTTGCTGCGAAAGGATCATGGCCTCACGGAATTCCTCTTCCCGCTCAGTACTGCGAAGTACACCTCGGCTCCGGTGAAGAACGTTCGTGTGAAACTGGCGATTGAAAGCGGCACGAATATCAAGAACATCTACAGCCCGACGCATGAAGTCTCGATCAAACGTCCAACGAAAAAGCGAGCGGTCGTTCTCTATGAACGACAGAACACAGTCCCTCACTCCGACTTCAGGCTGTTCTTCGATGCAAAGACAGGGGCTGTCAGCACGACTCTCCTCACATACCGACCAACCAAGGATGAGGATGGATACTTCCTGCTGCTGGCGACGCCTGAGATTCAAGACGACAAAAGCAAGACGCAGCCAAAGACGATCATTTTTGTCGTTGACAAGTCAGGCAGTATGTCCGGCAAAAAAATCGAACAGGCACGCGATGCCGCGAAGTTCATCTTGAACAATCTTCATGAAGGTGACCTGTTCAATATCGTTTCGTACGACAGCACCGTGCAGTCGTTTATGTCTGAACTGGAAGTCTTCGACAAGCGCTCTCGCGAGGAAGCACTGGCGTATGTGGATGGGTTGTTCGCTGGAGGTGGAACAAATATCCACGCCGCACTGTCAACCGCTCTCACAAGTTTACAAGACAAGAAACGTCCGAGTTATGTTCTCTTCATGACGGATGGTCGCCCGACTTCCGGGGAGACGAAAGAAGCCTTGATTGCCGAAATTGCCCGGCAAACGAATGACGTTCGCGCACGCGTGTTGAGTTTCGGCGTCGGCTATGATGTGAACAGTCGATTGCTTGACCGGCTTGCTCGTGAAAACCATGGACTCAGTGAATACGTGCGACCGGATGAGGATATTGAAGACCATGTTGCCAAAGTCTTTCGGCGGATCAGTTCGCCTGTGATGACAGGCGTCAAGTTATCGTTCGAGTTCGACAAGCCTAGTTCTGGGAAACCTGTCAATCGAGTCTGCCCAGGTGGTGAGGTTGACCTGTTCGAAGGTGAGCAACTCGTCATTGTCGGTCGCTATCGCAAAACTGGTGCTGCGAAGATTCAACTGACTGGTAACGTTGGTGGCGAAGAAAAAACGATGACATTCGCAGGCAAATTCGACAAGAAGGTCGGCAATCACACGAACTCGTTCATCGAAAAACTGTGGGCAACGCGTCGCATCGGAGAGATTATCGACGATCTCGATTTGAACGGCAAAAACGAAGAACTTGTGAACGAATTAGTCATGCTGTCCACAAAGCACGGCATCCTGACCCCATACACCGCATTCCTCGCAGATGAGACAGTACGCCCAGAACTCGCATCTGCAAGCAATCGAAGAATGACTCGCTCAAACTTGAGCGACCTGGACGAGAGCGGTGGGCGCAGAAGCTTCCTCCAACGTGGACTGAAACAAAGTTTCAAGAATGCGAAGAATGCTGAATCTGACGCTTTCTCTGAAGAAGCTCTTGGTGGTGCGATTTCCCGACCAGGCAGCAGACCACCGAGTTCCTCAACTCGTCCTGCTAACAGACCGGCACCAAGTTACGGTGGTGGCAGTGGCGGGTTTGGTGGAGGAGGCGGAGGTAATTTTGGCAGCAGTTTGAGGAGGAGAGCAGGTGGAGTTGATAAGCCAAAAATCGACCTCAAAAAGATTGTTCGCAAAACCGGTACGCAAACGGTTTATCAACGAGGCAAGCTGCTCGTCACGCCAGAGACGGCATCGCTTGATCTCGAAAAGGACAAGAAGAACATCATCGAAATCGAACGCTACTCGAAAGAATACTTCGCCTTGACCGAAGCCAACACATCCGCCGAGAATGAACTTCTGTCGTTGCAGGAAGAAGACGAGCAATTGCTCGTCAAGTTCCGCGGGAAAGTTTATTTGATTAAGTGAGTTGAGTGGCAAGGGATTGAATGTGAATAACTCTGAATCGTTCGAGTTTCATCCACAACTGGTTGAAGACTGTCATGTCATGGGGCGGTTAACGGAGTGCCATGTCCTGCTGCACAGCAATGCGTCAATCCCGTGGTTCATACTGGTGCCAGAGACAAACGTAGCTGATCTACTCGATTTGCCAACTGAGCAGCGTGACCGCATCATGGAGGAGTGCGCGCTCATCGGGCGATTCATCCGTCAACGTTCCCAGTCCCCCAAGCTCAACTTCGGCGCCCTCGGTAATCTGGTCCCGCAACTGCACCTCCACGTCATCGGTCGCCATCCGGAAGATCCCTGCTGGCCGAATCCGGTTTGGGGAAACTTACAAGAGAGCGGAACTTACTCGGAAAATCTTCTCAAAGAGATTCAGCAAGAACTTGAAGAGTTCGGCAAAACATCTTGCGAGTAGTAAGAACAACGCAAAGGCGCGAAGGCGCAAAGAAAAAGAGTGGTGTGTGAATTATCATCTTTGCGCCCTGGCGTCTTTGCGTCAAAATAAGAAGCCATAATCGATGACCTGGAATTATCTTAACAGAAGGAAACCTGTCATGTTTGTTCGAACTTTCTGTTTGTCAGCAGTGGCTTTCGCCACCCTTGCAATGACCACTTCACATGCCTGGGCTGAGGGCTTTGGGCTCGGCGAATCGAAGGAGGATTTGAAACTGGATTACAAAGTTTCAGTCCACGATCACGGTACTGGTCGAGTGACAATCACCTTCACTCTCGCCGATGAAGGAAGACTCCAGCCGCTCAACTCGATCGATTTCTACATCCCGAGCACCGACAAACACAAAAGTGGCGGACATATGGCGGATCTTGTACTCTCGCTCGCGACAAGAGAAGTCGACGGCAAACAAGTCGCAACAATTCATGTAAAAAAAGAGTTGATCGAAAGAGCGGAAATTCAACTCAAAACGAGCCATCTCGATGGGAAGCAAGAACTGCTCACGTGGTACTACCACTCGATCCCGATAGCGAAGTACATGGAGTTGGAAGAGCAGAAGCAAAAGTAATCGGTGGTCGTGGGACCAGCAGTGTGATGCAAGGAGTGGCGCAGCTCTCGGGGGCTGTAGAGAGAGTACATTCTTTTACTTGCAGCCTCTCACCGACTTCGTCGGCCTTGGAAAAAGAACCTGGACCACTCAAGCAGCCTGCGGAGAATTTAAGGCATGACGACATCGCCCATAAGTTCTCCTTCTTTCGAATTGTAGAATGCGACACACTTACCTTCAGCTGAAAGTTTATGAAGTTCGTCGAATGTGTGGCAATACGTTACATGCTGATCACAGACTTTACAGAAACGGACATTTAAGGATTCAGTTTCTTGAAGTTCGCACCACATGAGAGGGCAGCGAAATTTGAAGGTGAGGGTGCAGTTTTGAATAGCCGATTTTAACGCAGAATAATGGCGTTCGATGCACAATTCCAGATCGTCTTTGGGCGCCAGTTCATATGAAAAATTGGTACCGAACATAAATCGAAGATCGTCGAGCGTTCCGTCATCACCAGTGTCATCGGGAGGCGGAATGATGATGTGAAGTTTTTCACCATCCAGAGAGACGGGCAATACTCCCAAACGCATTGCCACATCTTCCGAAATGCAGTGAAGGGCTGTGATGTTTATTGGAATTCTTTTGAGAGATTCAGAATCGATCATTCAAACAATCCTAATCGAATGTTGCACGCAAAGACACGGCTGGCCTCGATGTCGAACATAAAACTGCCACTCACTCTGTCAGCTGTGGATATGCGGGGGGGAGTAGACCGTAGTGTGAAATTAGCGGGGTCGAAACACACCCGGTTTTGTACATCAGGGTGACGGCAGCATCTGGGCTTGTTCGTGGTTCAGTCCACGAACGCACTCCACCATTCTCGATTCATAAAGAAGAGTTCCTCAATCAGTGATTCTCTGAAGTTGCCGAGAATCCAATCCCACCATCACTCAACTCATTTGTTGGGTCCCGCTCCGCTCAACCTACTGTCACTTCCATGCTTTTGCCGCAACCTCTTTCACCGCCACGCTCTGTGTCTCATGGTCGCAGTGAATCCAAGTATTCGCGAAATTCCTGTGAATATGTTTGATCCAGCGCGCTGAATTGCCCGTTGACAAACATATATCTAAGTGATATCATTGTGGTATCACTTGTTTCTCTAGGAACTCTTGTAGGATTGACTGCAATGATTGTGGAAAAGAAATTCACTCCGAAACCGGGGTGGGGCATGTTGTTAACGGTGCCTGTGCTGTTCTTTGGTGGGTTGGCACTCCTCATCTGGAATGTGAACCAGTACTCTGGGCCGAACATCTTCCTGATATTTGTCTCGATTGCCATGAAGGTGAGTGCCTTCATCACTCTGTTTGGATTTCTGGCGGTCGCTCCGAATGATTCTCGGGTTTTACTGCTCTTTGGGAACTACAAAGGGACCGTTAAGGAGTCTGGATTTTACTGGGTGAATCCGTTCTTCTCCAAGAAAAAATTGTCGTTGCGAATCCGGAACTTTGAGACCGGTTCCACAACGACTTCAGACAGGAAAAACGAAATGGGACAAGTTGTCGAGAAAGGCAGGAAGACAGGCGGAAAGCCTTCAAAAGTGAACGACCGGGACGGAAATCCGGTAGACATTTCGGCTGTCGTAGTCTGGAAAGTGACCGACACTGCCGAAGCGTTGTTTGAAGTCGATGACTTTGAACATTTTGTAGAAGTTCAAAGTGAAGCGGCGTTGCGAGTCCTTGCAAGTCGGCATCCCTATGACAGCGAAGATCACGAAATCTCTCTGCGGGGCAGCACGCAGGAAGTTTGCGACCAGCTTCAAATCGACATTCAAGAACGACTCAACAAGGCAGGCGTCGAAGTGATCGAAGCACGGATCAGCCACTTGGCCTATTCACCGGAAATCGCCGCTGCGATGTTGCAACGTCAACAGGCACAAGCCGTCGTCGCTGCCCGAACTCTAATCGTTGCTGGTGCGGTTGGCATGGTGGAAATGGCTTTGGAACACCTCGAAAAAGACAACATCATCGAACTCGATGATGAGCGCAAAGCCTCGATGGTTTCCAACTTACTCGTCGTCTTGTGCAGCGACCGCCACACACAGCCGGTCATCAATACCGGGTCGCTTTACAATTAACGTTTTTCGAGCATCTCAAGGAGGTAAATGTAGGGTGGGTGAAGCCTGGAAAAAAAGTGGGTTTCGTACGCGATTTGCACTGTAATCAAACCTGTGAGATGTCTTCATCCTGACTTGCGAAACCCACCAAACCAGACTTCCGCGTACTTCACCCACCCTACTGTTACTTTCATTCAGTTCCCCTAAAACTTGTCACCTGGAGTTCAACGGAGAGCCGATGGCTCGTGAATCTTTTCTTCTACGGACGGACCCTAAAATCCTCGATGCGTTGCGTCTCTGGGCGGATGACGAATTGCGCAGCGCAAACGCACAACTTGATTTCATCCTCCGAGATGCACTTCGTAAATCCGGACGATTACCAAAGAAAGAAAAAACTGATCGCAAAAAAAAGAGCTGAATCGACTGAGCCACGAAATTCAGAGAAGAACCTCAACCTTGCATGTCAGACTAAAACGTCTCTCCTCTTTTCGTCCATCTCGTGATTGCTTTTGTGAAGAGAAACGATGACCACGAAAAAGACGAAAGAGTCACCACAATGAACACGATGGGCACAAAGAAGGAATGGCCAGACAGCCTCGCTCTCATTTCCCTTTTGTGATCTTGGTACCCTTTATGGTCCAATTCTCCTTGAGCTTGATTTCATTCGGGAAGAAACTTCCCATGTGAGTCACGAACTCGTTTCCTGCTTTCTTCGCGGCTCCTCAGATCATTCAAAAAATCATCTTCAAGTCGCGTGACAAAAGACCCTGAGTATGGTTAGCATGACCGCAGAGGACGGAGTCGCCTCGAACCATGGAGGGATCTTTTATGTCTCGGGAAATTTATCATCCTGGCTTACGCGGAGTGATCGCTGGAGAGACGGAAATCTGTCGTCTCGATGGCGGAATACAATATCGCGGTTACTGCCTTCACGAGTTGGCAGAAGGGTCGACATATCTTGAAGTCGCCTATCTTCTCCTCTTCGATGAACTTCCCTCGGAAGAACAATTCGCCGATTTCCTCAGCATTATGTCTGAGGAGGATCAACTTCCCGACCTGATTTTAGATGTCTATGCGCGTCTACCCGTTCATGCCCCCCCCTTGGAAGTACTGCGAACTGGAATCGGATTGCTCAGTCACTTTGACCCGCAATCGAGTGAAACACTTTTACGTGCTGGTCACGACCAAACGATTCGCCTGCTCGCAAAAATCCCGATGTTGATAGGTGCATGGCACCGACTACGTTTGGGGAAGCCGGTTCTAAGTTCGAAGCGCGACCTCAGCTACATTGCGAACGCCTATTATTTAATCTCCGGCGTCGTTCCCAATGCGCTCTTCGAAAGAGCTCTCGAAGTCGCGTTTATTGCTTGTGCTGAGCATGAATTTAACCCCTCGACTTACGTCGCCAGAATCGTTGGCTCAACGCGTAGCAGTCAATATGGCCCTGTCCTGGCGGCGCTGGACACATTCATTGGAAGTTCACATGGTGGTGGCGACGACCATCCGCTCGACATTCTCAATGAAGTCGGCTCCCCCAATAATGCTGAAGCATGGATCAAGAAATTAGATCCAGACGCGAAGATCCCTGGCTTTGGGCATCCGGTTTACAAGGATTACGACCCGCGCGCGACAGTCATTGAAACCGAATGCGAACGGCTGGCGAGTGCGTGTCAGCGTATGGACATGGAACACCTTGCTGACGCAATCGAACGAGCCGTCTGGAAAGAACGGAAACTGCCGCCAAATGTCGACTGGACGCTCTGCCGCCTCTTCTCTTACCTCGGCATCGAACGAGACTTGTTCCGCCCGCTATTTGCCGCTGCTCGACTTTGTGGTTGGAGCGCACATGCCGTGGAACAATGCGAAACGAACGAAGTCATCCGCCCGCGCGCCCGGTATCGTGGCGCCGAAGACTGCCACTTCGAATCGCTGCGAACTCGGTCTGAGTAATCGTCAAGTTGCAATTTTAAACGGTGACGCTTTCGTTTGAAGCGTGCTTTGCTTAACTTGATAGATCGACTCAATCTGATCATTACCGCGTTTGAATGGGATTGTTACTTTTCAGCCTTGTTGTAAAACACAATGAGGCATGTGACGGTCTTTCCTGCGGACGCTATTTCATACACCTCTGGGAGTGTTTCTATGCAGCGGCGAGTTTATTTATTGGCGGGATTATTGTGTTTCACGACAGTTGTTCCTGCATCTGCGGAAGATGGCTTTGCCTCGCTCTTTGATGGCAAAACCCTCGATGGCTGGGTGCAACATGGTGGCGTTGCAAAATACACAATTGAAGGGGACGTCATCGTTGGAACGTCCGTCCCCAACACGTCGAACAGTTTTCTATGCACGAAAAAACACTATGCCGACTTTGTTCTCGAAGTCGACTTCAAAGTTGATCCCAAACTGAACTCAGGGATTCAAATTCGTAGCCATGTTTACAATGAACCGAGAGAGGTCGTGACACGAGCTTCCAATGGAGTCAGCAAAACACGGAAGGTTCCAGCCGGACGTGTCCATGGTTATCAGGTCGAGATCGATCCTTCGGACCGTGCCTGGTCAGGAGGTATTTACGATGAAGGTCGGCGCGGCTGGCTGAACAATCTGGAAGGCGAGAAGAATAAACGTGCCCGTGAAGCCTTCAAGCAGAATGAGTGGAACCATTACAAAATTCAGGCTATTGGCGATTCGATCAAAACATGGATCAACGGCGTTCCGGCTGCAGATCTCAAAGACGACATGACCGCCTCCGGATTCATTGCGCTGCAAGTGCATGGAATCGGAAAAGATGAGAGCAAAATTGGAAAACAAATTCGCTGGAAGAACATCAAGCTTCAAGAAGTGAAGCACACTGAAAATGCAAAACAGTATGTTGAATACACTGGGAAATCCGGCCCAGGCAAAGGGAAGAAAGTCGTCCTGATCGCTGGCGACGAAGAATATCGCTCTGAAGAAGTCCTCCCGCAACTCGGGAAAATCTTATCTCAGCAGCATGGTTTTGATTGCCGTGTTGTTTTTCCAATCGACCCAAAAACGGGACGCATTGATCCGAACAACGGTGGTAACATCCCAGGACTCGAAGCTTTGGCAGACGCCGATTTAATGATTATCTCCACACGATTTCGAGCACTCCCCGACGAGCAAATGCAGTACATCGACAACTACCTCAAACGTGGTGGGGCCGTGATTGGGATGCGGACCGCCACACACGCCTTCAACTTCCCCAAGGGAAGCAAATGGAAGCACTATAGCAACGGCTACAACGGAGACAAAAAAGAATGGCAAGGTGGCTTCGGGCGTCTGGTTCTAGGAGAAAAATGGATCAGCCACCATGGAAATCACAAGTCGCAGAGTACGCGTGGCATTGTGGTTGACGGACAGGACAAACACCCAATCCTGCGCGGCGTTGGTGACATCTGGGGACCGACAGATGTTTACGGTGTTCGGCTTCCACTTCCAGGTGATTCACAACCACTTGTTTTGGGACAAGTGGTCAATCGATCCGGAAAACCAGGGACAGGTGACCCACTTTACGGAATGCGTGACACCGATTCCGAACCGGACGCCGGGAAAAACTCACCGATGATGCCTGTCGTTTGGACGAAGAGTTATCAAACTCCCGGCGGAAAACTGGGGCACGCTGTGAATACAACAATGGGGTCTTCGACCGACTTCCTGAACGAAGGTGTCCGTCGAGTTTTGGTAAACTCTGTTTATTCATTGACAGGGTTGACCGATGACATCCCTGCATCTGGAACGAGTGTTGAGTTCGTCGGAGAATTCAAACCGACCGCCTTCGAATTCCGCCGTGGTGATTATTGGCCGAAGAGAGATATGCGTATTGAAGAGTACGAAGTAAATTAATTTCGAATGAAAAAGATGTGAAGGATTGGGAGAAACAAGCCGAGTTTATTGCGACCGTTATCGATATTTGCGGACCGGGTCTCTGGACCGTGGAACTCGGTGCTGGTCGGCGGCTTGTTGCTTCGGTGACAGGTCCAGTCGGTGATCTTGCACCTGGTGATGTCGTGCGAATCAAGTTTCGCATAGGCAACAAAACTCCGCGTATCGTGGGATACTCAGAAGTCGACCGGCAGGGACTCCCTACGCGACATGCACGATGAAGTACGTCACGAATTGAAAGGCGGCGAACTCCGGGAACATCTGCTTCGCAGAGCGTCCCTGCCGCCCAGCATCAGAACGATTGGAGCTTGGGGGTTCTCGAAGATTTTTTCTTTTTTCTCCGTGGCTCTCTGTGTCTCCGTGGTGTATTCACTTTTCAGCCACTAAATTCTACGCAGAACTTGTTTTCCATCCCCTTCTTCGACGCCCACCGTGAAACGTCAACTCTCTGATTTCGCCACGCCTGCATCAGCCCTCATCGGGCTGTTTGTTCAGGTGTGTTTATTGTCGATGTTCTCGTTATTTGTCTTAGAGACTGATGCAACAGCGGATGCGTTTCTGAGTCGTACTCTGCGAGAGAAAATCGTGAACACTCTGGGAGGGGACGTGCTGTCAATTCCATCCGGAAGCAAGGTCACTCTTCCGATACCGGGCATTGTTCTTTTTGCTGGTGCAATCTGCTTTGTTGTGAACGCCGTCACGCTGGGAATCAATCGGTTGCGGTCGTCTTCATCGCGATATCGTTCCTCAGAATTGATTCTCCGTAATGTCCTTTGGACACTCCCATTACTGGGGTGGAGTTTACTCTGGATCACGAGTTCGAATTTTGAGGGCTTCGCTTCGTTTGCAGTCGGGAGCGTGAACCTCGTTTTAACGTTGACGTTGGCAGGCTGGTTGATGGGACCTGTCACAGGTCGACAACGCATTCAGGCTGATGAAGCGTTGCCTCCAACAAGGCGGGACTGGTCATGGGGGATTGTGCTACTGGGGATGACGCTTTTCACAGTGACGTTCTTTGCGATGAACCGGGCACTCTGGCTGAACTTGCGAATTCCGCACGGTGATTCGGTGATGTACGAGGAACACTTGTGGAATTTGACTCACGGGAAAGGCTTCCGCAGTTATCTCGATCAGGGATTGTTCCTCGGTGAACACATCCAAGTGGTTCATCTTTTCCTGCTACCGCTCTATCAGCTTTCGCCGTCGCATTTACTACTTGAGTTGTGCGAGACCTTCGCACTGGCACTGGGAGCAATTCCGACGTACCTCATCGCTCGTCGACGCTCGAAAAGCACAACAGCAGCCGCATTCTTGGCGTGTGCGTATCTGCTTTATTTCCCACTGCACTATCTCGACATCGCGATTGATTTCAAAACGTTCCGACCGATTTCGTTTGGTGTTCCGCTCATGTTGTGGGCGATCAACGCGTTGGAGCAGAAACACTGGAGGCAGATGACGCTCGCATTTATTCTCGCTCTGACTTGCAAGGAAGATTACGCGATTGTGATTGCACCACTGGGTCTCTGGAGTATTTTGAATGAATGGATCACATCAAGGAGCGATGGGCGACCTGCTCAGCGGAAAGCAGTTGTCATTGGTGCTGTCACTTCAGTTCTGGCAACTGGATATCTCATGTTCGTTGTGAAGTATGCGATCCCCTGGTTTCGGGATGGGGAAACCGTTCACTATGCCCGATACTTCGAAGCGTTTGGGGAGACGCCAACGGAGATCGTCATGACGATGTTGACCGAGCCTCAACTGCTGTTTTCTAAATTGGTCACGGTTGGTTCCGTCATCTATTTTCTTCGAATACTCGTCCCGTTGGGATTCCCGATGCGGGGGTGGTCACAATTGCTCGTCGGAATGCCGCTATTTATATTGCTTTGCTTGAACAACATCGCAATGCAGCCGCCGGGACCGTATCATCATTTTCATGCTCCGCTTGTACCAATCATGATTTGGGCGGCCTGTGCGGCAATTGGAACGTCATGCGAAAGTGTGAATCCAGCGCGTCGAGCAGCCTGGGTTTTCAGTTGCTCGCTCGCAGCTTCTGTCTTGTTTGGATTCTCTCCACAGAGCGTCCATTTCTGGGACTCTGGCCACGAAATGTTCTGGCGGAATCAGTACGTTCAAGATGAGCGGGCGAAGCAATTTCAAAACGTTATTGAGCAACTTCCGCTAGCGTCACGTGTGGCATCGACGGATTACGTTCACTCTCGACTCACTCACTTCGAACGTTCCTACGACTACAGCGACTACCCCCGCGCAGTTGCGAACTATGAAGACCGAGTCCCGGACGACACCGACTTCATCGTGATTGACAGGCGTCATAAATACAGCATCGGTCGGTATGACGAATTGAGCCAGATCCGAGAGTTACAGCGAAACCCTGAAGACTGGGAAGTTCTTCCAGATCGAACCGGTGGTCACTTCATCATCTTGAAGCGTCGCACGAGTTCTGCTTCGCCTTAGTGTTCCAATAGGGGTGAATACAACGCAACTCGTTGGCACTGCTGGGCAAGCCAGCAGTGCCACCCGAACTCCTGACTGCATTGCCCACGGAATAACTGTGACGACCGCTGTAAACGGTCCAGCATTACGACTCCATTTTCGCAAACTCTCGTTCTTTTCCGGATTTTGAAAACGACCGTTATTTCGTGACGTATTCTACCAGTACGGTGAATGGCGCAAATCGATAAATCGTCAAGATCAAGACACCGGCTCCGGCGTGCTGAATCCTCCCGCCAACCGAATTCCGCAAGTTCGTTTGGTATTCGGAACGTCTGTGAGTCGGTGCCTTAATACTTGTGAAGAGTTTCTCCAATCAACAAAAGTACTCTCCTAGAGTGCTGCGATTTTCTTCATTCAGTGAGTAGTAGATAGGAAGACTGGCACCAATGCGCTCCCTTTTTCCTACCCACTTTTCACCGTTGAAGTCACGAGCAAGGGAAACTGTTTAGAGGATGTTCATCACTCGACCGGGTATGCGGTGATGACGTTTTTGTTTTCGAGGACCAGGCGAACTTTCTTGCAGGCTGGATGCCCTTTGCGTTTTCCAGATTGACCGCCAACGTAACCGACTTTTCGCTTTAAGTCAGCGGTGATGACGGTTCTTCCTCTCTGATTCTCAGTCTTAACAGTCGGCGGACCGCGTTCTTGCGAGAGTGTCCAGACTTCGTCGAGAAGGGCCAGGATTTCGTTTTGCTTGCCAACAAAGACACCATGGACCGGCTTGCCTGGATTGTCTTGAGCGTGCTTCATGAGATGCGCGAGCCGGTGCCCGTCGGCACTTCCGGATCGATAAATCAAACCGGCTGGAGACTCAAAAACATCCTTGCTGGTTTCAACCAGAAAGTCTCTTGATTGCGTTGAAGACGGTAACTCTTGTGGCCTGGAACTTGTGACCTTCTCATCTTCACCCTCTGGTTCACCCTCTGGAAGAGTGACTTCCGGAGTCGCTGAGGAAGTCTCGCTGAGCGGCTTGTCAACTTCTTCATCAGCAGGCTGATTCAAGATGGCGATCACGACTAACACAATCACGATCAGAATCGCAGGTGGTGACAGCTTGAGTGATGGTGACTTTCCGGCAGGATGACTGGGCACGAATTGTTACTTTCAAGTTCCACTAGGTGAGACACGTTTGGCGTCGACGAGTTTGCCGTCTGAGAGTTCCAGATGCCTGGGAAACCTGTCTGCAAGCTCGTGGCTGTGCGTCACACAAATTAGCATTGCCTGCTGTTCGTTGGCAATTTCCAGCAGGAGTGAACCGACTGCGTCTGCAGTTTTAGGGTCGAGGTTCCCGGTCGGTTCGTCTGCCAGGAGAAGTAGCGGTTGGTTGATCAACGCTCGGCAAACTGCGACACGTTGACGTTCACCGCCAGAGAGTTGTCCTGGTCGATGGTGCAAGCGGTCCGCCATGCCGACACGTTCCAACAAAGACTGCGCCCGCTCTTGCAAATTCTCACTATCGCTTGAGCCAGCGAGGGTTGGCAGGGTCACGTTTTCCAGAACAGTGCACTGTGGGAGCAAATGATGGTCTTGAAAAACGAACCCGATGTTCTGGTTGCGGAACCTGGCTTGAGCTGCCTGATCGAAGTGAAGCGGTTGCTCATCGGCGATCACAACTTCACCGGCGGTCGGCTCATCGAGCAAACCGATGATGTACAGCAGCGTACTTTTCCCAGAACCGGACGGACCAGTGACCGCAACAGAATCGCCACGATCCATGGAGAGTTCGGCTTGCTGCAAAATCGTCAACGTTCCGGCAGCTGTCTCAAAAGTTTTCGTCAACTGCTTGACGCTTAAGCCGACATTCATGGCTTCTCTGCTTCTTCTCTAGGACGTGGTGGCGAACCGGGACGAGTTTCTGAACGTGGGGAATCCCCCTCCTGAAGCGGTCGACCATCACGATCAAGGCGTCCGCGGGGTCCTCGCCTGCCACCTCTTGGTGGACCGTCGAATTCACGTTCCCCTGGGCGGGGAGGCCGTTCGCCCGGACCTAGCCCATCGAAGCCGCGAGGGCGACCACGGCTCTCGCCACTCGATTGGTCGTTCCGATCTCCCGAAGATCGATGTCTTTGCCTTAAGTATTTCTCGAGCCGGTCGACAGTTTCTTTCGATAAAAAGAGCCGGACCACCTCTCGCGGTCCACTCGGTGTTTCAGACGATCTTCCGAGCGTCGATAGCTCTTTGTAAAAATCAATCGATTCGAGTTCAAGCAATTGATCTTGCTCATCTTCGGGCAGATCATCAAAGAGCTCTTCCAACTTTTGCTGTGAGGGGGAGTTCGCTCCTTCGAGCTGAGTGAAAACATTTACTAACATTGTTTTCAGAATGATGACCTGAATACGCAAACTGGGTTTGCGGGAAGATTGCTCGGCGTTCTCCTCATGGATGAAGTCTCTTGCATTCGAGTCTTCGACATATTTGTCAAATGAAAACGCCAATTTCTCGAATGCCTGTTCAAATTGTGGGATCGCTTCGAGCAGGACCTGTGGCCCACTATTTTCGGAAGTCTGAGAACGCACAAGAATTCGTTCCTTCATCAGTTTCAGAAGAAGCATATATCGAGTCTGCCCTTCTAGCTCCTCGAGTT
>DAOUPA010000397.1 GCA_030626405.1 Planctomicrobium sp. | reverse complement strand
TCTGAATCAAATTGACCAAGGTGATGCGGAAGCGGCCGAAAAGTTGTTGCCGTTGTTCTGTTGTTGGTCTTTCGGTTCATCAGACGATGATGTCGAGTCAACGCCACTGCGGCGGGAGTCCCCGACTGCCGCATGAACAAAGAAATAAAACAGAAGTAGGGTCAGTGTTCGTTTTTTCATGTTACGTTTCCATCGAATGGTATGATTCATTCTCAATTGATTACTTCAGCAACTCTTCCATCCATGAATTTTGGAATAAATGATCGGGGTCAGCTGCATTGCAAATTCCTTGAAACCTGGTGAACGCTGGGTAGAGGTCACGTAATTCGTCCTGTGAAAGAGGGCAAAGCTTTCCCCAATGAGGTCGTGCCCGAAAGAGCATCGACATCGCGCGAGCCAAAAACCGAGACAGACCTTCAAACGGCTCTCTGGACTCCCTGCGGTGGTAATTCGTTAATGTGATCGAGTACCAAGGCTGATCTTCCTGGCCATTCTCACCTGATTGACTCGCCATCGAGATGAGTGTGTCATCTGTGAGTATTTTCCGCACGCAAATTGGATAGTGATGACAGTATCTAGCTCGAAGCTGAGCCAGTTCTTCGTGAAGACTGATTTCCTCCACTTGAGACTCATATTGATCATTTGTGTTCGCTTTTGAGGTTCCGGTTGCGATCAGAGTTTGCTTCAGGAACTGGAGTGCCGGTTCAAGCTCTTGTCTCTGGACAAACAACTCGATTTCCACATGCCGAAAGAGGTCGTGTTTCATGACCAACTGCTCATTAGAGGGCCCTGTCCCTCGCCAGTGTCGGATGACACATAGTGGAACAATCCAACGAAAGATGACTTTGACAACAGAGCGAATCCGGATGACTCGAACAGCCAGAAGAATGAGGATGTGCATCGCCAGATCAAACACCAGAAATCGATACCAGTGATACAGCGATAAAGATTTGGATGTTCCCCCTTCTGTTTCCCGGCGATGTTGGCCAAAATATGCCCAGCGCCAAGGGACCAAATAGAATTGCTGTAATGGGAACTTTTCTTCTGCAGCCAAGACATCGTCAAGGTGTTGATATTCCCGAAACTGTTCTTCGACCAGATACTTAGGTCGACACTGCATCTTCACACTCAGAATGACTCCAAGGCACCCGAGCGAGCAGCGTGCAGCACGAAGCTCGTCTCCACTAGTGATTTCCTCAATAACAGCTTGGCCGCTTGTTGCGTCGTAGCGAGCAACCCGGACGCTCACAACATAGTGTGAGAGAGAGTTGCGTCCAGAGCCATGCGTTCCTGTAGAAGCCGCCCCGGCAACGGTTTGTTCTGTGATAAAACCAATTGAGGGTAACGTCCATTCTTGTTGCTGATCCAGTTCATGCAACAGCCGTTTGATTTGACATCCCGCTCCCGCTTCGACGATCGGATCATCTCCATTTGAATCAGTCTTAACTTCGTTGAGGTTGCGTAGGTCAAGAAGAACATCGTTTGTTTCCAGGATCCGGCTCCAGGAATGCAGCCTGCCAATACAGCGAATTTTTTGTCCGCGGTGCCTGTTGAGAATTTCGAGAATTTCTGTCTCGTCTTTCGGCTCATAAATGGTGTTTGGACAAAGTGAAACGTTTCGTCCAAAGTTTTCGATTTGTCGCACCTGTTCCGCCTTTCAGTAGTGGAATTGGTAAACTTCCTACTCCTGAAGCGAGGTTGGTTTGCGGATTGTGCGCTGATTTCCCGAAAATCCTCAAAATATGCGCACAATGCAAATAGGAATGTCGCTTCGGTATGTAGGAATACGTGAATGCCACTTATCGATACAAATCTCGAGGACAACATACGCAAGCTGCGACCAGTGTTGCTGACGCTGGCTGAAGCACTCATTTCCGGGACATATCGTGATGAACTCGAAGCCTCTGATTTGGTTCAGCAGACATTGGTAGAGGCACATGAGCATGCAAAACTCCTCGAAACATTCGGAGACGGACAATTTTTTGCATGGATGCGCACTGCATTGAGACACAACGTGTTGGATGCTGTGAAGCAGCTCAATTCAAAGAAACAGAACGTACACCGAAAGGTACGTGCTGCGGATATTGAAGATTCTTTCATCCGCTTGGATCAACTTTTGGTAGCTGATGAAACATCCCCGAGTCAGTTACTGCAGCGTAATGAGCAGATTGCCGAAATGCTCGCTGCCATACAGCAACTTCCGGATCAACAACGCAAGGCCATCATATTGAAGCACCTACGTGGCAAATCACTGAATGAAGTCGCGGAGACACTCGAGTCGTCCGAGTCTGCGGTTGCGGGTCTACTTCATCGTGGGCGAGCACAATTGGTAGCTTCACTGGAGGACCAAAATCGTGAATGAGAATCAACCAGATCTCTCGAATGAAGCCTTGGCGGAACTGGAACGCGCTTTAGAAGGCGGTGAGCGTGTCGATCTTGCTGAAGTAAACGATGAACAATCCGAAATGTTGCGCTGTTTTTCCTTTGTCGACACTTACACTCGACCGATTCGTCAAGCGTTGAATTGTGGTGACGAAATCGTCCCAATCTTGTCCGACTATGGTGAATTGGAGGAGATCGGTCGCGGTGGAATGGGGGTTGTCTACCGTGGATTGCATCTAAAGACTCAAAGAGTTGATGCAATCAAGTTGATTCGACCTGATCGATTAGCGTTGAATTCACCGGAAGGCGTCAAGCAAATTCAAGATCGTTTTCAGAAAGAGTTTCAACTGGCTGCGCGAATTGCACACGAGAATATTGTTCCGGTCTATCAAGTCGGAGAGATTGAGAATCAAACTTGGTTCTCAATGCAGTATGTGAACGGGGCAAGTTTACGCGAACTCTCGCGAAACAAGTCACTACTGACTGAAGAAATCGTTCACCATCTTGAGCGAATTGCCCGCGCGGTAGCGACAATGCATCAACATGGAATCCTTCATGGGGATATTAAGCCTCAGAACATTCTGGTTGAACGTAGTCGTCAACGACCTCTGATAACCGATTTCGGGCTGGCTGATGCGACTGACGGTCTAGATGTTATTTCCGGAGTTCATGGGACGATTGCCTACATGGCACCTGAAATGGCAACCGCTGCACTGAATGATTCACAAGAAGAGTTGGCAACCATACGCACAACGGCAGCCGATATCTACTCGTTGGGGGTGACACTCTGGTCCTCGTTAACAGGTCTCTCCCCATGCTTTGAAAAACAGACACCGCGCGAGCAACTTGAAAGTATTTCGCGAGGTCACCTGCGTGTTCAACACGAAAGTCGAGACATTCCGCACGAATTGATGAATGCCATCCTGAAGTGCGTCGCTCTCGATCCCAGCGATCGATATGAAACGGCAACGCAATTTGCTGATGATTTGACGATGTGGATTGAACGACCTCGCTGGAATCGATATTTCCCAAAGCTACGAAACTTACTTTGCTTTGTTGTCGCTCCTGTTCTCGTAATGAGCGGGCTGTTGGCGTGGTGGTTGATCAGCAAGTCAGTTGCTGAAGTCTGGATCTGGTCAACGATTTTCGGTGGGTATTTCCCGTTGTTTGGTTCGTTTCAGCTGAGTCAGCAGAAGACACGCATTGCGCACTCCGCGCAAAGAGAACTTTGGTCTGTCTGGCTAGGCCACTGCATTGGCTCGATCTCGTGTGCTGCGAGTTTGCGCATCGCTTGTGCTCACGATGCAACGCAGGCTCTCCTTATGTTTTACCCCTGCTGGGCGGCGATTTCTGCAGTCGTATTCTTCGCTAAGAGCGGCAATTTCTGGACGATGTACCGTTGGATAGGTACATTCTGGGGTGGTCTTGCGGTCGCGATCGCATTGCTGCCGACGGTTGGACCGATCATATTCGGAGTCAGCGCTGGGCTCACATGCGCCATCATCGCATGGGGTGACGATGCTTTTGTTCCGAATGAGTTCGACCTATCCCAGAGCGAATAATGAAGTGGCTGTATTGCCTCAGCCAACTGCACCGGTTCTATTGACCGAAGCAAGGTTGGACAACGGCAAACTGCACGCGGTTGGACCAACCACTGTTCCAGCAGGGTCCACTCATCTGCGTTTGGTGTAAACGACCGCTGAGTATTCGGCCAGTTGCGACGCTACTTCGGCGCTGAGGCGCCTTTCAATATGCCTCTCTGACTGGCTGAATTCACCGGAAGACAGCCAGTAGCTCAATCTGTCCGAGAAACTCCATACGTTAATTGGCTCAGCTAAAAAACCACCGTTTTTTGATTCGAGTCCCAGTTTCCCATACGTTTTCTGATTCAGCGAATTCGTCTCAAGTACGCCATACATTTTTTTGGAATCTGGACTGATTTCGCTCCGATCTTGAGAAGCCTCAAAACGTTGCAAAATGTACAGGCGTTTTCTCAACGTTTATTGAGACAGCTGAGTTCGATCCTTGATGGATCATTGTGCCGGGCTGAGGTATCTTGGTTGGGTATCTCACGTCACGGGAATTCTCAATCAAATTGATCAAGGTGATGCGGAAGCGGCCGAAAAACTTCTGCCGGTGGTCTATGAAGAACTTCGCAAACTGGCGTCGGCAAGACTCTCGAAGCGTAAACCGGGGGAGTTGTTTCAGCCGACTTTGCTTGTGCATGAAGCCTATGTTCGTTTGGTCGATGTTGCTGAACCGCAGCAATGGAATGGTCGAGGACATTTCTTTGGAGCGGCGGCTGAGGCGATGCGGCGGATACTGGTGGAACATGCACGGCGGAAGCGAAGTGCTAAACATGGTGGTGAACATCAGCGTGTCGAATTGAATATCGAGACAATCGTCTCAGAAACTCCGGGCAATAACTTACTGGCTCTCGATGAAGCATTCACAGAGTTTGAAAACCAATGGCCCGACAAGGCAAATCTGGTGAAGCTCAAGTATTTCGCCGGACTGACGATCACAGAGGCATCTGCGGCGATGACCGCTACGGAACTAAAAACCGATTCAAACGCACGTGCGGTCTGGCAAGAGCTTGTCGAACAGCGGCAGGAAGAGTGTATTGACTTCCGTGCAACAGGGTATGCTTATGATGCTGCACCATCAGACATCGTATTCAGCAATTGAACGCACGGAAAGCAAAACTAGGTCTCATCGCCAGTATGAGTTGAGAGCCGCTGCTCCTCTGATCCCTACAATTCCATACTGCCTCCGATTTTCTCAGTTCAGAAAACCGCATTTGCTCGTTGCTAGCGATCAGCTACGATTGACGGATGCACGATCAATGTTTCTATTTTCGGTCTTTCCTGTTCACCATGGCTGCGTTGGTGGGTGGGGGAGAATGTATGGCTTTGGAGCCGCAAGATGCGGTGGAGGGGCAGAGCCACTACGTGACGAATATCTATCCATTCGTAATCGACTATTGCGTTGACTGTCATAGCGGAGACGAACCTGAAGGGGGGGTTGATTTTGAGCGTTTTGCGAAAGCCTCGAACATCCAGGAGGATTACGAACTCTGGGAGAAGGCCCAGCGATTGATCAAAGAACAACAGATGCCGCCGGCGGATGCCGAGCAGCCGACGTCTCTGCAGGTTGTCTCCATTCTAGATGCGATCGACTTGGAGCTGGCAACTTTCGATTGCACGGCAGAAAAGCATCCTGGTCGAGTCACCATCAGAAGACTGAACAAGTCGGAGTACAACAATACGATCCGAGACTTGTTAGGGCTGGAATTAAATCTTGCGGACGACTTTCCAGCAGATGATGTGGGGAATGGATTCGACAACATCGGGGATGTGCTGACGATTCCGCCGGTCCTATTTGAAAAATATCTGGCAGCAGCCGAGACCATTGCGGAGCAGGCTTTCGAGAACGATGAAGCACGCAAGCGAATTGAGGTCCATCAGGCTGCCACGGACGATGAGCGAGTTAAAGTCGCGATTCGCAATATTCGTGAATTCGCTGAGCGTGCGTATCGTCGACCGCTTTCGGAAGATGAAATTCAACGGATCTCTGCGATCATGCTGCTTGCATGGCAACAGGACAGCCCCATCGATGAAATCTTCAAAACGGTCATCACGGCGATTCTATCCAATCCGAATTTCTTGTTTCGTGTTGAACACGATCCGGCAGAGGATGTCGCAGATGGAATCCGCGAGCTGAATGATTACGAACTCGCTACGCGACTTTCGTATTTTCTCTGGAGTAGCCTGCCCGATGAGGAGTTGTTCAAGCTTGCTCGAACAGGCGAATTAACGAAACCGGAAGTATTGAAAGCTCAAACAATTCGTATGCTCGCTGATCCTAAATCACGGGCGCTGGTCGACAACTTTGCTGGACAGTGGTTGCAGTTGCGTGATGTTTCGCAGTTGCAGCCCGACCCGGAGAAATTTCCGAATTTCGACAAAGAGCTTCAACACGCGATGCGCCTCGAGACCGAACTCTTCTTTGAAAACATGCTGCGCGAGAACCGCAGCTTGCTGGAGTTTCTCAATGCCGATTACACGTTCGTGAATGGGCGTTTGGCGAAACATTATGGGTTGGTCGAAATTCAGGGTAAGGAG
>DAOUPA010000420.1 GCA_030626405.1 Planctomicrobium sp. | reverse complement strand
CTCAGACAGAACCTCTGACAGAGAGTCAACTCGAGCAGAAGCGAGACCATCTCGCCCAACTCATCGGTCGCATGCTCGCTCAGGTGTGGTTGCAACGCCACCGCACGATTGAGAGCGGTGAGCCTCCCGATGACAGTCTGTGACCTCAATCAGAGCGGTCTGAAGTCCGAGACTCAGCGCAATGAGTGAGAGGTCTCGATGATTGTGATGAGTCACTGCTGCTCATCTAAGTGTCTTGTTGCCTCGCGATAGCGGGGTGGTTGTTATTTAACGACCGCCTCCTCTGAGGGGCGGTCTCCCTTAACAAAAGAGATTGTTCCCATGATTTCCACCACTGTTCTTCCACAAGTAAGCAGAACCAGTCCCGCTTGGCACAAAGGCTTCTTGTCATTGATGCCCGAGATCACTCGATATGCCAAGCGTGCTTTTCGTCATTTCAAGAGCGAGCGGAAGGCAGAGGCGATTCAAGAAGTGACGGTCGATTCCATGCTGATGTACCTTCGACTCTACGAAAGTGGCAAAGTCGAACTGGCCTTTTCCAGTGTCCTTGCACGACTCGCGATTGCTCGATACCGAGATGGTCGCCGTGTCGGTGTTCAAATGAACTGTCGCGATGTCTCTTCACCGTATGCACAACGTCGAAAGGGGATTCAACTTGACTCCATCAATCACTTTCATTGTGATGACGGCACCTGGAAAGAGATCCTCATCGAGGATAAGCATGCCGGCCCCGCTGACACCGCAGTCGTGCGGATCGACTTTGAAGAGTGGATGTCATCACTCAGTGACCGTGATCGCAAGATTGCAGAAGCGTTATCGGAAGGGGACACGACTCAAGACGTCGCAATTCGCTTTCACGTTTCTTCAGGACGCATCTCCCAGAAACGTCGTGGTTACTTTGAATCCTGGAATGAGTTTCAGAACGATGACAGCCTCTCAGAGGAAACAGACCCGTGTGTGAAAAGAACGTGATTTGGCAATCTGGGAGTCCCAATCTGACAGGATTCATAATGGGTGATCTGAGACCATCGTTCGCTATCGCTGAGGTCAGTTCGACGAGACCGCATTGACTCGTAGTTAGTGCTCATCGGCAACGAAGCAGAATTTTTCACCAAGGCAAATGCTGGTGCAGAGAGATTCGCCATCAACATTGAGAGGGGACTTCCATCTTCATCGAAGCCGGTGGAACTGTCCTCGTGGGCGGTTCTACCGGTGTTTTTTACAATGGACCGAGGGTTTGAGTTCTTCGGGTAGGAACACTTGTTTTGATGTCAGCAAGGGCAAATTGGACCAATCAGTTCACCAAAGTCGATATCCCCAATGCAAACAGTAATCCGTAATCACATCTCAGGAAACGACTTGTGAACTTCATTTTAAAGATTGAATTCACCATGGTTGTGTCCTCAAACATGCGGCATTCAATCTTTCGACTAAATTATTAAAGACTATTAGTCTTCGGAACCGGAGGGCTAAAGACAAAGATGGCACGACAGCACTGGACCGGCGCCGTGAACTGGATTGTACGAACGCAAATAAAATTAATGAGCTGTTTCCAGAGCATCAAAAGCAGAATCAGAAATGAATATAAAAACTGAAAAGAAATGGATCCGCCCGACAGTTCGATGAAAGTGGTGTCATTAAAAGATCTAAAACGAAGACTGACGGTATCAAACTGACAAATCATACTGCCGAGCGACGGCATGGCGGAGCCAATGATCACTTCTCAAACTTCACTCGCAAGGGGTCCGGAAAGCCTTCGATAATGAACCAGGTTGCACCAGCATCGAGTTCTGAAAACTCCTGCCTTATTCCTGACGACCAATTGACAATGACATGAGTAGCAGACGATTGACTCCCGATCCCTAATGTCAATTTTTTCTCATTTGAACAAAAATACCCATCGCCAGCGACTTGATTGATATGCAAGGCGTGGCTTGATGTCTGGACTTCAATGATTGCCCCTGTTCCAAGCCGACTAGAACGAGTCCCGATCAATTTGAATGAAATTGCATTCCCAGCACCTTCGGTGTGATTCATCAATAATGCTGGAACGCCATCCAGGTGAGTGGCAACGAGGTCTTCCATGCCGTCGTTATTCCAGTCGAGTTTTGCCAAAGCGCGACCAAGCCTGCGTTGTTTCGAATATTCCCCAAGAGGACTTCCAGAAACCAACTTGAACTGACCGCCACCTTGGTTGCGATAGAATTGAGGACGCATTTTCCACGGAATATCCAAATGAGAATAGTTATCAACATGTCCATTCAACACAGCGAGGTCGAGGTGCCCGTCCAAATCAGCATCCAGAAATTGTGTTCCGAAACTTAACATTAAAATCGATGACTCGCCGAGACCATTGGAGTCCGTCCTGTCGACGAAAAAAGTCTCCTCCAACATGTTGTACGAAGTATTTGTTTCTAGATAAAAATTGGTTACGAAAAGATCGAGCCTTCCGTTGTTGTTTGTGTCTCCCGCAGCAATCCCCATCGATGCCTCTGATTTCCCAATTCCATTTACGGCAACTCCTACTAAAAGGGCAACATCTTCAAATTGTTGATTGTCTTCCGGCGCCTGAATTCCTTTATTTTTTAAAAACGTATTTGGTGTCGAGTCATTGCTGATGAAAACATCGACTGTTCCGGATTGATCAAAGTCAGCCGCGACGATACCCAACCCTTTTCCGTCGCTCACTTGGACGCCTGATTCAAGAGTCCGATCTTGAAAACTTCCATCCCCGTTCGAAATCAACAATCGATCCACATCGCCTTCAAACAGATCTGGCTTACAGGTTCGGATGAGTTGTTCGGATCCACTCAGGCATTTTTTTGTGAATGGTTCATTGCCCTTCAAATAATTGACATCGTAGAGATCATCGAATCCATCTCCATTGAGATCGGCAATGAGACAACTTGTTGTCCATTTACTCATTTTCTCGATTTCCGAATTCTCTAGCTTACTAAAAGTTCCGTCCCCATTGTTGAGATACAATTGGTTGGTTCCGATGTTGGCAACATAGATGTCGTGAAACCCGTCGGAATTTGCGTCTCCTATGGAGACTCCCTGCCCAAACCCAAAGTCAGCTGTTCCGGTCACCCCTGAAACATCGGTTAAGAAACCATCCATCGTTCGGTAGAGACGATTCTGACTTCGAGGTTCATTTTCCAATATAGGCCAGCGATTGCCATGCACGAAGTAGAGGTCAGGACGATGGTCCAGGTCGTAGTCAAGAACGCCCACGCCACCACCAAATCCTTGATAGATCGCAAGTCCTTGATCAAGTTCGTCAACTCCTCCATAGTATGGCTCTGTCAGCCCAACTCCCATGCCGATCTCTTGAAAGAGAATTTTCGAGTTGCCTGAGACCGAGTTGCCTGGTAGGTCGAAACCTCCTTCAGGAAACACAGACTGGCCAAGACCAATTCGCAATTCTGCCTGCGTCTCTTGACTCACAAGCGAAGTTGCTGACAACGCTTTCTCTTGAAATGAGTTGGCATTGGTCATTGCCTCTTGCGAGACGGAAGGATGTGAATGTGCAATGATGAGCCACCAGGCCCACGTTTCTGTTGGTCTTCCAAGGGTCTCTACCACCTGAGCGCATCTCTTCATCATCTCAAGGTCACGTTCGCGAAAGAGAATTCGATGAAGGTCTCTTTCCAAATCGTCCAGTCGCTGCGATCGCTCCAGGTGTCGAATTGAAGCGTGGCGTTCGCCTGCAATGGCGAGAAGATTTCCAAGCCGGTAATTCGCTGCCCGATGGTCTGGATTCCGTTGCAAGACCATTCCATAGTGCTGTGCGGCAACCTTCAGTTGCCCTTCCTTCTCGGCGATCATGCCCATGATGTATTGCATCCCTGGATGGTCAACCAGTTCAGGCGGAATCGCTTGCCCCAAAAGCTTCAGCTTCTCATGCTGTCCCGACTCATGGAAAGTCTTTCCCAAAGTCGCCCACGTCTGGCTTAGCATTGGGTCCAGTTGAATAGCGAGTTCCAGGTGAACAACGGCTGATTCAAAATTTCCATTGAACGCTTCAAGACTTCCAAGTCCAAGTTGAGCGACTGCTGAATTTGCATTTTGCTTAAGTGCCCTTTCGAGCAATGCTCGATCTTCCAGAAACTCTTCGGAACTCCCAAGCATGACCAACTCGTCCAGATGGAAATTGCCAAGCTGAACAAGGAGAAAAAGAAAAGGCCGAGCTTCTGAATGTCGCCCTTCCTTCAGTAAAAGAGTACTCAATTCACGGAGAGAGTCAGCATGTTTTGGCTGAACATTCAGTACAGTTCGGAGATGTTCTTCAGCAGACTCTAATTCTCCCCGTCTTAGAAGAAGCTTGGCAATATTGAAGTGGGCCTTCGCTTGCACAGTCGACGTGGAAGAAAGACTGGCGATCTGTTGATAGCAATTCATCGCGGTGGTCAGATCATTCAGCTTCTCAGATGTCATCGCCATGAGTCTCAGCGCGGCAATTGATTCAGGATCTCCCTGAACTGCCCGCGAGGCCACTTCATGGGCATTCTCCATCTCCCCTTCACGCATGAGTCGACGAGCTTCTTGGATCTGGTCTTGAGTCGAAGGACGATTTGACAAAAAAAACACCGCTGCGAATACGCACGCGACTGTGATCGCCAACAAGATGAAGCGTTGTCGATTCATAGGACACCAAACAAAAAAAGCCGCATAGGAGAGTTGCCCCTCCCATGCGACCAAAGAACCTACAGAAATTCGGAGACCAAACTTAGAAGCCTGAGAAGATTTCGTTGCTGGCTCGAGTCCCTAATCCACCCCAGACACCGTAAGGACTTTTGCGTCCACTGGATCCACCTGGATCCGATGCAGATTTATCTCCAGAGTCAATGTTCTCAGAAATGAATCGAACGGCACCATCTCCCATGACGACTTGCACGCCACCAACATGCCGACTCTGAGAAGAGTAGATGCCCCAACGTCCATCCCAAGTGTCATTCGAACAACGTGGGCTGTTCGGCGGCAAAACAGTGTTAATTCCTGTCATTGAGACATTGCTGTCACTGAATCGGTCACCTGACCAGGCTCGCGTCACAGTGCCTGTCAGGAACACTGTATTATCATTCGGGTCAACGATATTCTGGCAAACTGTGGGGTTCGTATTCGTGCCAGTAACGATTGCAGTCCCTCCCAAAACGTTAGCGCTGGACAATGATCGAACGAGTTCACCCATGAGAATCGTATTGCTGGACCCATCAGTACAATCAGCAACTCCGTAGCAGCGAGAGTGAGCAAACATTCCCCGATTCTCTCTGGCATTTTGCGAAGCGACGATGCTATCCCCATTTGAAAAACCGTAATTCGTTTTCCCAATTGAAGAACGACCAGAACCACTTTGTGGTTGTGAATCAGAAGGACAAAGAAGCGCGGGGATTTGCGCCCGCCAAGGGGTGTACGCTGACTTCCACGGTTCAGGTCCCATTGGAGGATAGGTTGTTCCACCGATGACCTGCGTGGATGAAATTTGGTTGAAAAGAGGCGCCTGGTCGAGGTAAGGAAGCAATGGAACGAGACCGCTCAAGCGTCCCCAGTTTCCAGTGTTCGCCGCATGCCAACCTGTTCCACCTTTACCGAACACAAACTTACCATAGACATCATGGTAGTTGTGGAGAGCCAAACCCAGCTGCTTCAAATTGTTTTTGCACTGTGTTCGACGCGCAGCCTCACGAGCCTGTTGAACAGCTGGGAGTAACAACGCAACCAAGATCGCAATAATCGCGATCACAACAAGGAGTTCAATAAGAGTAAATCCTAGAGAACCCTTCTTCCGAATTTTCTTCAAACGAGTCGCCATACTTGCCTCCGCGCTTTGGGTAAAAAAAATGAGATACAACACCCTCGGTTCGGACTCTTCCACCGGGTAGATTAGCACGTATTGATGTGACGGTCAATCTTTTCGATAATTAATCGCATATCAGTTTTGGATTTACGGCATTCTTGGTGTAATGTACGCCAAGATACTACTTCAATCCCGAGTACCTAATTCCTTGGCCAAGGTGCTATTCTCTCGTCGTTGAAAATTCGTGTCTTTTGTAAAACACACAGCATCTCCCTCCTAGATTCTGATCGAAAGTTCACTTGCTGGAACCTCATACTCATCCTCAAAAGCAATCAGCGGACCTCACCTCATTCATCCTAATTGGTGGAGTTTTCCTACTATCTGGTATTGCTG
>DAOUPA010000231.1 GCA_030626405.1 Planctomicrobium sp. | reverse complement strand
GGTGGAACGCGCAAAATCCGTGGAAGGAATCACAGATTCCTGAGAACTTGACACGCCAATTTGCCGGTCACAGAATTTACAATGTCATGGCAGGCGAAGATGAGCGCGAAGGGGGAGCACTGCTCTATTATGGTTTGGAGAAGCCGCTGGACCTGAGCGTAAGATCTCGCGAATTCCCTTCGCCGATGAAATTCGTTGGCGAAGCAATGCAGCGCCATTCGGACGTTTGGATCGATATCGAAAAACCGTTCTGGTGGGATGTTCCGGTTTGGCTGGCGAGTGGCGAGATGGATTCAATCGGCATTGCGAACAACCATATGTGCCGCAGCCGGATGTATCGTGATGAAGCCTGGGGGAGGCCGCGCGATACAAAACGGCTTCCAGACCCGCATGGCAATGGTTACTGGACGCAGGAGATTTACTATCACATGCTCAACACCGGCCTGCGTTTGCCACCCTCGGCAGGCAGTGCATCAGGGGTTCTTCCGAATCCGGTCGGGTACAATCGCGTGTACGTTCACTTGGATGAGCCGTTCACGTCGGAGAACTGGTTTGAGGCGTTGAAACGAGGAGAATGCTTCGTCACCAATGGTCCGCTACTTGAAGTGACCGCCAACGGTGAACTTTCCGGAACAACTTTTCAGGTGGAAGACAGCCCCCTGCTGGTCAAGCTAAACATCAAACTCACATCCCTAGACCGCGTTCCCAAGCTGGAAGTCATTCAAAACGGGCGAGTCGTACAAACCATCAAATGCTCGGAAGAAGTGACACAGTCATTTCAAATTCAGTTAAGTCTCGACAAGCCAGGATGGTTTCTTGTTCGAGCGATTACGGACGTGCCTGAAACGTTCCGATTTGGTTCTACCGCTCCGTGGTATGTTGAGTCGAGCAATGGCGAACGCCGAATCAGCAAGGAATCCGCAACGTTCTTTTTGAATTGGACCGATGAGAGAATTGATCGAGTTCGTGCGAACGTACAAGACCTTGACCAATTGAGAAGCATTCTCGATTGGCACGAAAAGGCACGTGTCTTCTGGACCGACCGAGTGAGCCGCGCAAACGCCGACTGAATTTACTCCGCCTCAGCAATCCATTTCCGAAACGTTTCATCGTCCACATTGCGACCGCTCAAAACAAAAACGATGTCGCCGTCGCCATCGAAATCCGTCTTTCTATTTAATGCGGCGGCGATGGTGATGGCGCCGGACGGTTCCGTTCTCAGACCGTGTTGGTCGTAGATCCATTTCATGGCGGCGATGGTTTCAGCGTCTGAAGATGTGACCGATTCGTTGACGTGCTCTTTCAGAATCGGCCAGTTGTGGTCGCCGACATCGTAAGAGAGAAGTCCGTCGCAGATGCTTTGCGGTTGATCGAGCCGCACTCGTTTCCCAGCCTCTAAAGATCTACGGAAATCATCAGCTTTGGTCGGTTCCACCCCGATGATTTTTGCATCTGGAAACCCACGAGCGATTGCCAACGCCTGCCCAGCCATCAATCCACCACCACTGACTGGGCAGAGGAAATGGGAAATGGACTGGCCTTGTCGCTTGAGTTCCTCAACGACTTCCAGACCACCGACACCGTTTCCGGCGATCACGTGGTTGTCGTCGTAAGGCGAAGCCTGAACCGCGTTTTCTTCTTCAGCGATTTGTCTGGTGAGTTTGTCGCGTTCACCGGTCAGGTGATCTGTGGCCTTATCGTACGTTCGAATTTCCGCACCGAAGGACCGTGTACGTTCGAACTTAATTTTCGGCGCATCTTTGGGCATCACGATGATGACCCGCTTCCCGTACTTCATTCCGGCGAAGGAAATCCCGGACGCGAAATTCCCGGACGAATGAGCGGCAACGGGGCGGTCGCCGATCTCTTCAGCATGATTTGCCATCCAGTTGAGCGCGCCCATCAACTTGAACGACCCGACCGGCGTCCAACCGTAATCTTTGATCCAAACCCGCCGATCGGGCGCGAGTCCCAGTTCCTTTTCAAGTTCGTAAGAGCGAATCAGCGGGGCCGAAGAAATGTGCTGATGGATTACCGGTTCCGCCCGAAGGACATCATCAATCGTGGCAACTTCAACTGTCATGGTTAATTACTTCCTGGAGTCTTGACTCTGCGGTTGTGTCTTTAATTCTTAAGCTTTTTCAGGAAACACAAATTCTCCCCTCACGCTAGCCCTCTCCCCCAAACGAGAGGGGATCAAGGAGGTCTGCGAAGATTTGATCACGTGCGACCGAGACCGGGGATTGGTTTGCCGTCGCGGATGATTGGCGTGGGGCGACCGGAGAAATCGCGGATGAATGTGTGATCGGTATCGATGCCGAGATGTGAGTAGATCGTCGCCATGAAATCCTCTGGTCCGACACGTCCGGCGACGGGGTCTTCGCCTTTGGCATCAGTCGCTCCGATGACTTTCCCAGTTTCAATGCCGCCTCCGGCGAACAACATCGAACCTGCTCGCGGCCAGTGATCGCGGCCTGGCTGCACAGTCCCTTTTGCTCCGCTGGCGACGCCACCCCCGCTACTGGCGACGTGACTGATCCTTGGAGTTCGCCCGAATTCTCCAGTGACAACCACCAGAACGCGTTCACTCAAACCGCGCTGATAAACATCTTCGATCAACGCCGAGACTGCTTGATCGAAATATGGGGCGCGATACTGGATCGCGTCGAAGACATGGTGGTTGACCGCATGATCATCCCAGTTCGCAACACGACCGCAGAGCGGTCCATCGAACTCCGTCGTGATGATTTCAACACCCGCTTCGACTAATCGGCGGGCCATCAAGCATTGCTGCCCCCATTGGTGCATCCCGTATTTGTCTCGAACCTCTTGCGGTTCCTGTCTTAAGTCGAACGCTTCACGTGCCTGTGGACTGAGGAGTAAGTTCATCGCCTGCGTTTCGAACTGACCGAGCGATTCCATTAAGCCAGACTGATCGAGACCGTCTTGCAATCGATCTAAACTTTGCCGCAGCCCGACTCGTTTCGTCAATGAACTACGCTGGGCATCGCTGCTCAAGCCGATGTTTGGAACCTGAAACGTTGGTTTGCTCGGATCGCCTTTGATTTGAAACGGTCCGAATCCTGGTCCGAGGTATGTCGGTCCGGCAATTGTGAAACTGTCGTACCGATCCACCGGATTGATGGCGATGTAGTTGGGGATTTCGTGATGCTGGTCAGCTCGAATCGAATTCGCAACCGACATCCAATCCGGATACTTCGGCGTTCTTTTATCTGCGGCATCCGGATCGCCTGACAACATTTGCAGAGATCCGGCAGGGTGACCACCTCCGGTATGGGAAAGCGAACGAACGAGCGTATAACGATCCGCACACTGTGCCAGTTTCGGCAGGAGTTCGCCGATCTGGATACCAGGAACGTTTGTCGAAATCGGAGAAAACGGTCCTCGATAATCAGACGGTGCGTTCGGCTTGGGGTCGAACGTTTCCAGATGACTGGCACCCCCACGCAGCCAGACCAGAATGACCGCCGTTCGTTGACCAGAACGATCCTTAGCTTGAGCTTGTAATTGCAATAACGCAGGCAAACTCAGTGCTGAAAATCCATTCAGACCGGCGCGCAGGAACTCACGTCGTCCCCATCGGTCTCGCATGTTCGATTCTCCATCGATTGACATTGGTGTTGTTTACGATTCGCCAATATATCTCATTCTTCAGGAAAGCGATACAAGAAAGTGCAGTCATGGCGAGATGATCTAGCCAACCAACCTCACAATTGGAACTTTTGGTCGTTACACTCAGGGCCCCTTACTTCCTGCCTGATCCCCAAGGAGATTCCATGTCGATTGCACGTCGAGACTTTCTAAAAGCTGCTACTGCTTCTGTCATTCTACCTACTGTTGCGTTCTCTGCTGAATCTGCAACAGCAGCAAAGCTCAAGCTTGGCCTGGTGACCTACAACTGGGGCAAAGACTGGGACGTCCCGACGGTGATCAAGAATTGCTCAGAGACCGGCTTCGCTGGTGTCGAGTTGCGAAGTACTCACAAACATGGCGTAGAAATCACGATCGGTCAGGCACAGCGTGAAAAAGTCCGCCAGCAATTCGCAGACAGCGACGTCGAACTCGTCGGTCTCGGCAGTGCGTGTGAGTATCACTCGGCAGATGCTGCTATCGTGAAAAAGAACATCCAGGAGACGAAGGATTTCGTAATGCTTTGTCGAGACGTCGGCGGCAGCGGTGTAAAAGTCCGTCCGAATGGATTGCCGAAGGATGTTCCGGTCGAGAAAACGCTGGAGCAGATTGGCAAGTCACTCAACGAAGTCGGCAAGTTCGCGGCTGAGTTTGGTGTTCAGATTCGCGTTGAGGTTCACGGTCGCGGCACGAGTGAAATTCCGCACATGAAAACGATCTTCGACGTCGCCGACCACCCGAATGTCACCGTCTGCTGGAACTGCAACCCGGCTGATCTCAACGGCAAAGGTCTCGTCGAGAACTACAAACTCCTCGAAGACAGATTAGGCACCATTCACATCCACGACCTCCGCAACAACAAATACCCCTGGAAAGAACTTTTCCCCCTCCTTAAGAAAACCAAAACGCCTTCATTCACCGGTTGGGCACTCCTCGAAGAAGGTGCTGTCCCCAAAAACATTGTTGCGGCAATGCACGAGAATCAAACGGTCTGGAAAACGCTAGTCGGTAGCAATTCGTAACGACGTCTGAAATTCATTACTGGAATTGCAACATGAAATCCTGCTCTGTTTTTAGTTCATTCTTTCTTGCCCGAACGTTGAATTGTGCAGCGGTCTGTCTGATTTCGTTTGGTCACACTGTTGCTGAGGACCAACAGTCACCGAATATCTTGATCATCACGGCGGATAATCTGGGGTATGGGGATCTGCGGAGTTACAATTCTGAGTCGCCGATCGTCACACCGCGGCTGGATCAGTTCGCACATGAGAGTGCGAGGCTGACGAGCTTTTATACGGCGTCCTCGACTTGTACTGTCTCGCGGGCTTGCCTGTTGACCGGTCGGATTCCAGAGCGGCACGGGCTGGTGAATCAACTTCCAGGGCTCAAAGGGAATTATGGTGTCGGGCTGAACCAGAAAGAAATTCTCATCCCGAGTATTCTGAAGTCCGCACCGGTGCCGTACGCGACTGGATGTTTTGGAAAATGGAACATTGGTTTCGCGGAAGGTTCCCGACCAACCGAACGCGGGTTTGACCAGTTCCTCGGTCACGCTTCCGGGAACATCGACTACTACTACCACATCTACGCTGGCAAACATGACCTGTTCAAGGGGACGGAAGAATTCGACGCCGACGGAGAATACTCGACCGATCTCTTCGCGGATGCGGCGATAGATTTCATTCTGTTAAACTCGGCAGCCAAACAACCCTGGTTTTGCTACCTGCCCTTTAATTCACCGCACTTTCCTAACAAAAGAAACAAACTCCCTGGCCAGAAGTTTGAATGGCAGGCTCCTGATCGTGCATTCAAACCGTACAATTTCGGACCGGAAGAATCCGATCCGTTGAAACGTTACAACGCTGTGGTCACAGCGTTGGATGAAGCCATCGGTCGAGTGCTTGATTCATTGAAGCAAGCTGGCGTGAAAGAAAATACGTTCGTCTTTTTCTTCTCTGATAACGGGACGTTCTTACTCAACCGGAAAGGAATCGACATCGCTTCAAACGATCCACTACGGAACGGTGGCATTACTTGTTGGGAGGGTGGGATTCGTGTGGCGGCGATGGTGAGATGGCCCGGGAAAATTCAAGCTGGCAGCACTATTGACGAGCCGCTCTGGTCGCCTGACCTTCTCGTTGCTGCGACTGAGTTAGCGAATGCCACGCTGCCAGCGAATGTCATCTACGACGGAAAGAACCCGCTGCCAGTGTTAGCGAGCGGCGAGAAGTCACCGCACGAGTCGTTCTACTTCAACTTCCGGAAACATGCAGCGCTACGTCTGGGAGACTGGAAAATCGTCCGTGAGAAACCGGACAATCCCTGGCAACTATTCAACTTAAAAAAGGACATCTCGGAGAAAGATAATCTTGCAGACCAGATGCCGGAAATAGTGAACCGACTTCAAAAAGAACGCCAGAGGTGGGAAGAGTCTTTTTGATTAAACCCAATTTCATTGAATGATTTTGATCCACAGCGTGATTTTCGACGTTGAGATAAAAAACAGTCTCATTCATGAAAGCTCCAATGAATCTCTTTTCCAATTGCCCTCGCATCAGGAAGCAACCGCCTGGGATTGTTGTGACAACTTCGTGGTTGTGGAGAGTTTTATTGCTGGGGTTGTCGTACCGGAAGATGACTGTCGAGGTGAGGCGAGAAAACGTTTGCATCAAAAGTCGATATTTGTGGCTTTGAACTACGCCAAAGAATTTCCGTTTCGAGAAGTGAAAGCGGTCACCTACGGGTACTCGACGCTCGAACCTCAACGATTAGCATCCGATTACAAACAGGGAAAGGAATGTTATTCAGTCGGCTTGCGATTACTGAATGACGATGAATTTCACCTCTTCAATTTTGTTGGAGAAGGAACGTTTTCAAATGCTGGTAGCCTGCTTCCTGATTGGCTCTATTGGGAGGAATTCCCATTTTCTCTTTCAGGCTCACAAGCATCGGAGTCACGAGCGTTCGTCGAGCTTCTTTCAAACATTCTCGATGTTCCTGTCATTCGTCCCTGCAGATGAAGGCAGCGAGACATTGCCGAGATCACAAAACTGGCGCCAATTGGGAGTTTTATCAATGGTTGATTGCTCAAACGGTCGATGTTTCAACGAATAACGTTTTGTTTTCTAGCTGTATAGTTCTATGAATGGTCGCATTCCTGTTGTTGTGAGTTCCGCGTTTGTTCTTCTGGGAGCGACCGGGCTGTTTTTGCTCGTTGAGTCTCAAACCGGGACATTTACCGGCCCCTTGAGCTATCCATTGCGCGAACATGCTCCGATTTGGTGGATGACGTTCGGTGGACTGCTGGCACTGGGGATTTGGTCACTGTGGAACCGATCACATGGCCAGACCAGTTGGAGACCAACGTATTCCGGAAGGCGGTTTCTTTCGGTCGTGTTGTACACGCGCGACGGCTGCCCACTCTGCGATGATGCTGCAGAATTGCTGGGAACTTACCGCCGCTGGCTGCCACCGGTGACCGAAGTCGATATTGACCTCGATCCGGAACTGATCGCTCGGCTGGGAGAAGAGATTCCTGTCGTGCAAATGGATGGCAAAACGCGATTCAAAGGGCGAGTGAATGAAACACTTCTCCGACGCCTCATTGAAGGAACACCGCCGTTGAACTGACTCGACTTTTCCAACAGGAGCCACTCCTTGGACGACCATTAGAGTCACTCTGAAAGATCTTCTGGTGCGATGTTATTGTGAATCGTGCAATACGCGAGAATGGAACTGGCAGCGACTCAACCCAACTCCGCACATTGATTACCTTTGAACCACTCTTGAGAAGTGATTCGTAGTCGACTCAAATTTCACATCAACAAGAGCATGAATTTTTAATGCATTTCCGTTCATTTCACACAGCCCCAACCGGGCCAGAATAGCCTGACTACTCTGCACTCAAATGCTTTTTGAAAAAGTCCATCATTCTCGCCATGCAATAGTCGTTGACCACTTGAGCGGCGTCCATGGTGTGAGGCCAGCCTTTAAGCGGGTAGTACTCATGTTCCACTCCCGCTTTTTCAAGCGCCTTGTCCAATCGTTCGGCCTGAGTGATCGGGACCAGTTCGTCGAGCGACCCATGGAGAATCAGCGTCGGGGAATCATCAGCCGTCACAAATTGTAGCGGCGAACAGCGTTTGTAGAGTTCCGGTGCCTCTGTATAAGACTTGCCGAGATAGCCGGTGATGAGTCCGTGATTTCGGGCGTACTCTGTCGTCATATCGACCGGCCCGTACAAATTGACAACCGCTTGTACGCGACTGCTTACATTTGCATTGCCGCCGGTTCCTTCGAACTCAGTATCGTCTGCCGAATAGCCGGTCATCATCGCCAGATGACCGCCAGCGGAACCGCCGATCAGTGCAATCCGATCCGAGTCTCCGCCAAACTTCGCTGCGTTCACTCGCATCCACCTTACGGCGCACTTCGTGTCTTCAACTGCCGCCGGAAACAACGCGATGTCGCGCAGGCGATACGATATTGTCGCCACAACATATCCTTGCTCGGCGAATTTCACACAGTAGTATCGATAGTCGCTGCGCTTCCCTTTCGACCAGCCACCACCATGCACAAACATCAACACTGGGGCAGGCTCTTTTAGTTCTTTCGGAAGATAGAGATCCAGTTTGAGTGATGTGTTGCCGCCTTTTCCATATTCAATCCCTTCCCGAAACTCGATCGTATCAGGCACGGCGAGTTCCATATCCACGAGTTTGAGCTGTCCTGTCACAAACGCCAGCTTGATCAACTGAGTCGACGGATACCCCGCTGGAGGCTCATTACCTTCCCCCGGATTCGCATGTAGCATCGTACGCACAGTGACGAATCCAACGACCAGCAATGTCACCAAACCAATACCAGTTTTTTTCAAACCGCGAGCAAAGCGACTACGGCGAGGCTGAGGGGTCTGTTCTTCCATGGGATTTCACTTTATGTTGTTCTTTGGGGGCCGGCGATGCGCAATCACGAGCAGGGTGATTTCCCAAATAGCCAAGGAGACCGCTGCTGATCTCTTCAACAACCGAACTTCCAATGCTATTTTCGTGTCTAGAGATACAGTTTCGATAAACTGGAACGACTGATGTTAGCAATCAGCTTTACAAGATGCGATCAAATCAATGCCGGCTGTTGTCGGCTGAAATTCAACATTTCAGCCCGAGAGATTAACACGCTGGAAATCCAAAATTGATCTTGCTAGATTGTGTCCACCAACATGCATCCGTAGCTCAATTGGATAGAGCACCGGTCTTCGGAACCGGGGGTTGGGGGTTCGAATCCCTCCGGGTGTACTTTACGCAACCTGTTGTTGCCATAGCAGTTAGCTCAACGGCCTGTTGGCCGTGATGAGTCCTCGAAGCTAGCTATTCCTCCGTAATTTACGGAGGAATACAGCCGACAAGGGATTCTCACGATGCCTCTTTCGCCAAAAAAAACACCTGCCTATTGCCTTCACAAGGCATCTGGGAGAGCGGTAGTTCGTTTGAACGGCCGCGATTGCTATTTGGGTGCTTACCGTAGTGTTGAAAGCTACGAAGAATACGATCGCCTAACCTCCGAATGGAGATTACAGCGTCATCAAACGAGAGAGAGCGATTCTCAGTTCTCTCCCACTTCGTCATCTCCGCATCTCACGATCAATGAGTTAATACTAAGGTACGGGAGATTTGCTGAGGGTTACTACGTTAAAAATGGTGAAGTGACGCAGGAATTTTCTGAAATGAAGTTGGCGCTTCGTCCGCTGCGAAAATTATTTGGCAGGACTTTTGTCCGAGACTTCGGGCCGCTCTCACTGAAGAAAATCCGTCAGCACATGATTGAAGTGGATGATCTGAGTCGTGGCGTGATTAACAATCGGATCAACCGCATCAGGCGTGTCTTTAAATGGGCGGTTAGCGAAGAGCTTGCCCCTCCGGGAATGTACGAGGGGCTACGTGCGGTTGCAGGCTTAAGATATGGTCGCACATCGGCGCGGGAAATGGAACCAGTGAAACCGGTCGCACTCGAGTGGGTTGATGCAGTGCTTCCGTATGTCTCGCCAACCATCGCAGCCATGATCCAATTACAGTACCTGACTGCAATGCGCCCCTGCGAAGTCGTTGCCATGCGTCCGTGCGATATCGATATGTCAGGTGACGTTTGGATTTATGAACTCCTGGACCATAAAAACCGCTGGAGGGGCCACGAGAGAATGATTGCCGTTGGTCCAAAGGCTCAATTGATCATCCAACCTTTCATTTCCCGGAAGTCAGATTCGTTCCTCTTCAGCCCGATCGAATCCGAAGAATGGCGCAATTCCCAACGACGTAATAATCGAATAACGCCAATGACTCCATCTCAAGCACAGCGAAAAGCAAAATCCAGTTCGAAACGGCCCAAGCGTGACCGTTATGATGTGCATTCGTTCCGGCGTGCAATTACCTACGGGATCAAAAAAGCAAATAAAGACCGGGATGAGCATCAGCAAATTCCGCATTGGACGCCGCTCCAATTGCGACACACTCGTGCGACAGATGTGCGTAAGGAGTACGGAATTGAAGCCGCTCAAGTTGTCCTTGGACATGTTCGAGCGGATGTCACTCAAATTTACGCCGAACGGAATCTGGAATCTGCGATGAATGTCGCAAAGCATTCGGGCTAGTAGTTTGTCCCCGAAAGTGATGTGTGATTGCCGTAGTTCATGGATGATTCAGCTCACCGAAACAAGACTTTGTGAATACGAACTTGTCTGACGAATTAAACTTAACCAAGGTGATTGTTGTGACAAAAAATTATCAGAACGCCAGCAGTGAAGTGAACAACAACAGTGAAGTGAACGCCAACAGTGAAGTGAACGCCAACAGTGAAGTGAACGCCAACAGTGAAGTGAACGCCAACAGTGAAGTGAACGCCAACAGTGAAGTGAACGCCAACAGTGAAGTGAACGCTCTTCTCCAATTCG
>DAOUPA010000126.1 GCA_030626405.1 Planctomicrobium sp. | reverse complement strand
TTGCGATGAATTCTCGTGAGTAGGAAGAAGCACATGAAACGAAATGCCGTGTTGAAAAGTTTGGTCTGTTGTTTCTTTTTCTGTTGGGTGGCGAATGCGCTTGCGGATGAAATTCGGACATGGAGTGACGCGACCGGTCGTTTCAAGATCGAAGCGAAGCTCGTTTCCCAAAAGGATGGCAAAGTCAAGCTGGAACGTTCAGATGGGAAATCGATTGAGATTGAACTATCGAAATTGAGTGAAGCTGATCAAAAGTATTTGAAGGAATCGAAAGACAACCCGTTCAAGGCTGCCGAGGGAGAGAATCCTTTCATGCCTGCAAAGAATGGAGAGAAGGGAACGCTTTCTGGTTCATCCTCTCCTCAGAGCAGTGCTTCAACCGACTGGAGCCATTCGAAACTCGTAGATGTCAGCACCTATGGAGATGGCTGGGATTTCGAAATCGCAGAAGGAGGCGAACTTGACTTTGTTCCCAAGGCTGTTTCGTTACCAAAGCGAGTCGACTTCTTCGAAGGGTTGAAAAGTCTCGCGATCAATCGTGATGCTCGCAAAGCGGTCCAGGGTACCTCTGGACGTTTGGTTTGAAAAACAAGGGACCGCAAACTCGCCTGGTCATGTGTGACCTTGAAAAGGGACGAGTTGTAGGAGGCGCGACTGTCACCGCAGAGATGGTTCCGCTCGCGCTCCATCCGGATGGGAAACACATTCTCATGAAGAGCGCTGCCAGAAATCAGTACGAAATTGAAATCTGGTCGATGCAGGGAAACAAGGCCGTCCGTGAAAGGACACTTGATCCTTATCAAGCTGAGTGGAAAAGGAGCAAAGAGGTTCAGTGGGCACGGTTTGCGAATGAGAAGAGCCTCATCCTCAAACACGCAAACGGTTGGGTAACGATTTGGGATTTTGAAGCAATGCAACCCGTCTGTCACTTCGTGATTGACGGAGGTTGCACCCCTGCACTCTCAGCAGACGGGAAGACACTTGCCTTCTATCGCGGAGAACGTATTGGGCTGTTTGACGTGGAAACTCACGAGGTCATCGCAATTCAAAAAGCTCCACGTCGTTTGAGTTGGCCGAATTTTTCTTGGAGTCCCTCTGAGAAGAGATTGGCCTGTGTCGCCTTTAATTCTCTCCTCGTCTGGGATGTCGAAACAGGTGAGATTTATCGCGACTTCGAAACTCCTGGTTTAAATATCAACGGGATGCCGAAGTTTTCCAACGATGATTTTATCCTTCTCGGTAATCGATACCTCATTGAGCTTGAGAACATGATCAAGCTCTGGGATTACGAAGGTGCGGCACAAGTTCAAGCGGTCGGAGGCACGACATTTTTTGCCGTAAGTCCGCAAAATGCACTAGGCGCGCTCATGCCGACACTCATTCCGCATGAGGCTGCCAAAAACGCCCTCGATGCCGCATTGAATGAACCAGACCTGTTCATTTTTCGAAAAGGTGCCACAGTTCGTCTGGACACTTCCGGAATTCCAGCGTCTCACAAAGCCACGGTCGAAGCAAATCTACGAAGCAAATTGGAAGCGATGGAAATCAATATCAATCCATCCGCTTCTCTAATCGTGAAAGCTTCCGTTTCTGGCCCCAAGCAGCAACAAATGAATTACACCCGCTCGGGGACATACACCGTACAGGTTTATCGCACACTCATTGAGTTCATGTATGAAGGGAAGACAATCTGGCAAGCCTCCGGGACGAACATCCCACACTTCGTTTCGATTGGTCGTGACGAAAATCTGGGAGACATCTTGCGAGAGAAATCCAAGCAGCCCGCTTATCGTTTTTACAAATCAGTAATTCTGCCGAAGTTCGTGCAGAAACCGATTGGGGATTCGACAGCAGGTCGGCAAGGTGGTCAGACGATTGGAGCGTCCAAAGTCGTTCCGACAACATCATCTTCATCGCGACGACGACCAACAGGACGGCGACGGAAGCCGATGTGACTTAGGTGGGCCTGAAACAGTGACAGTGTGGTCAACTCTTCCGTACTTTTCCAATTAAGGTTTCTCACGGATGTCAATTGGGATCTCCGGAAGTTCTGGTGGCACTACTCCCTGATTTTGTTGCGGTGTTCTTGCAGGCGGGACAGCTTTCTTCTTTGAATTCCAGAAATGCGGTTGGAAATCTCTCATCGGACCAAGCTTGGCTGGTTTTCGCTGAAGATCCTCTGCGTAAAGTCCCTTCGTGATTTCATGTTTCGGGTTGCCAACCTGAGAGTGCAAGTCGGTGAGGATTGTCTCTGCGGGGCGATATTCGAAATCGTCATTGAGGCGACTGTTTGCTGTCGCACTGATGAGTTGCAGTCCCGCAGTTGCGAGTGATCTTCTCGATAGTCTGAGGTATTGAGAAACACGAAAGTAATGCAGGTCGGTTTGAATTGCGGCGTCGAGTGATTTGCTTTCATCGAAGTGATACTGCGGACCAGATTCCAGCGACTCGACTTCCTTTTTTTCAATCCTTGCGTCAATGCAACGTTTTACGAAATCACCAAGCAATTCCCGGTCTTTGTAAACAACGCCAGAAGCGTTCGCTCGACGCTGTAACGCCATCGAAGGACGAATGTGGAGTTCACACCCGACGAGCAACAGCGTTCGAAATCCGAGAAGATATGCGATATGAATCGCTTGAATGAACGAGTCTTGCCAATCGACAATTTTCGTACCTGTTGTTATCGGAAAATCGCGAAATCCAACGTCGCGGTCTCGATCAAAGAAAACTGTTGCCGGACAATCACAGACCTTGAATGTTGACTCTGGAACTAAATCCATTGCGCGACAGCGATGCACGAACTTGATGATTGAAGAATCAAGATAAACCGACCGATGGAACCGAACCGTCGGATCGTAACTCGTCCAGAACGTTGGTCGTAAGAGGTGACATCCAGCGAGATTGACGGCAAATTTCGAGCAGGGAGAGTTTCGAATTTCCGTGATCGGTTCTTCTTGAAGTGATGGTCCACCTCCAACGATCCAGCAGGGCATTGAAGCTGGACCACTATAGAAATTCTGGAACTCAACCGGATCCGCTGTACCGTCTGTCTGCAATCGATAGAACATCGCACTCTCCCCCTACCAGAAAAATGATTGCCTGTCGGGTCCGCTCTGCGGACCGAAGATGAATCGATCATCAATGGTCCGCAGAGCGGACCATTCTGTCGGTGCTAGATCGTACTGGTCAATTCTGATTCTGATGAAAGTGGGGCTTCACTCACCTCTGAACTGAATTGTGACAAGTTGGATGACCCAGCAGAGTTTGGCTCCGAACCGGCATTGGAAGCGCTGTTCGAACCACCCGGCAATCCAGATTCGCTTGACGCTCCAGAAGCAGCGGACGTTCCGCCTCCACTGCTGCCGTTTGAACTTCCGAAACCGCTTCCACTCGCTCCTCCACCGGAACTCATCGAAGCTCCTTCTGAGACGCTTGAATTGAAGAGGGACGATTGCCCAGAACTTCCGGCACCAGACGACTGTGAATTGTTAGTCCCAGATTGGCTTGCCGCTTCACTTGAATTCGATTGTCCAGAGGAAGCAAAATCGCTCGATGGTGAGTCTGAAGTTGAATTAGCAGAAGATGCCGTAGACGAATTCGCGTCAGAGGAGACGGTGGATGAATTCAGACTCGAGGCTGGAGCTGATGACGAACCGAAGAACGATGAAACCGCAGAGGAAACACTTTCAGATGAATTGCCAGAGGATTCGGGAGTCGACGAACTTCCAACAGTTGCAGAAGAAGACTCACCACTTGATTGGAGTGACGAGGAGAGACCACTAGAGAGTAATGACGAACTCAGACCACTTGAGAAATCGCTTGAAACATCGGAAGACAATACGTCAACGCTGGATCCATCCGGTGGGAGAGGAGGGGGTGGCGGTGGTGATCCGGTTGAAAGAGGAGGTGGCAGACTGACGTCGCCGCCAGCTGAAAAAGTTTTGTCGGGAAGTTCCCAGCGTTCATCTTGCGGAGGTTCCGCCCAGAGTTCTCGTGGATCGAGCGGTCCCAACTCCATTCTCAATCGAGGATTAGCGTCGAAGAAAACTCGCACGGTTTCCGCGTATGAAAATGTCAACAGGTTTCCGGCAAGATCGAAGACGGCATAGCGACCTTCCCATGGCTTGGGGAGAGTTGCTTGTGCTGTCGTTTCTATCAGAAAACGACTGACCGGTTGTGAGTATGTACGAAAGAATTCTTTCGCAAAAGTCACGGAATCAGACTGAGTACGTACCCACGGAAGCCAGATGCGGATGCGGCGGTCTCCATGTTGCGTGCGGCTGATCGGCTCGACGAAATTGCCTCGCCAGCGGAACGAACGTCGGGCGAGGTCGCCCGATTGATCCTGTCGGTCATAGATATAATCGCCGGTCAGAAGAATACGGTTGAAGAGATGTTCACGGTCTCGAATTTCGCTCAGCGAAGTGAGGTCGAGTCCCTCACGAAATTTCGCGACGGAGTCTTTTTGAGGACGAAGGAAAAAGAACTGCCCCAATTCATTGACACCCCATGCCGCAGATTGTGCTCTTGTCGCGAGTTCCTTGAGGATACTACGAACCGATTCTTCGCCACGAAACTTCATGCTCGTGACAGCGGCATTTTGCAACGGAGTTTCGATGAGTGATGGGACATTCGTAATATGAGATTGAGGAATGACATACTGTTCCAGAATTTTTTGAACGATTTCTGTCGCGGTTTCAACAGAGTCGTACGTTTCGTGTCCGTGGTCTGGGTCGTCTTCAAAGAGACCTGTTTGAGCATAGCGATGTGGTTTCTGTCCGTCAGCAAGTTCTCCAAAACCGCCGGGGAAAACTTCGTTCAATTCGATGGACATGCCTTCGAGTCGGAGCCGCGTTTGTGCAGGACTTTCCGAGGTTCGTTCTTCCACTCGCCCCAGATACCACCGATCACCAGGTGTCGATTCGAAACTGATCCAGTCGCCGATTTCGATTTGATCCCGATCATCAAAGCCACTCGATAGAATTAATTCTGCCGCGCCGCAGCCGCCTTGACGATTCAGTTCAAACCAGCATTTTTTGACGACTTGCAACGAAAGAATCACCGGAACGCCGGCTGGCGTTGGTCCGTGATGCAAAATTCGACGTTCGAAAGACATAGAAGACTTTACGTTAGAACTGAACAGAAAAGAGGAGATTCGTTCCGATTCTCCGCGACGTACTCTTCACCGAACGCCGCGTTATGATGGTAACGATCCGGAAAAGAGAGTCGGGTCGGCGGCGTGGATCACAGCGGCAAATGAATAAAGATGCTGGTTTGAGAGGTCGAATTCGAATTTCGTCGTCGTGCATGACTTGAAAAATCGATGATCCCCACTGGCATCGTCATCAAAAACAACTAACGAGTACGTCCCGCTGGTCGGATTGACATCGAGAGCGTCTCGGAGAGTCTTCAGAGTCGCCAGCATGTCTGGTTCAGTCAGTTTGAGAGCACCAGAGTGCTGTCCGATTTGCCCTTCGATGGCAATGTCAACTCCTTGCCGTGAGTGACCGACGATCTGGTCTCCATCACGCAAAGGAACTTTCATTTTCTCATAGTCCCAAGAATCCCGGACTCGGAAGACCAGAACTGGATGGGGAAATTCAACAATTGTGATTCCGCGTGCAATCGCTGGGTGAAATTTCAGCATGGAAACGCCTTAATCTGAAAGGAATGGAGTCGCTACGCTGCTTCACCCTTGGCGAACACGTCGACCGAGACCCTGCAACTGTAAATTTCGCAGCAGTGATTCCGTTTCAGTCTGATCGGAAACTTGAATCGTGATTCCACCGAAGTGGTTATTCGTTTGTGAAATTTGAGACATATCGCGACTTATGCCGACACTTCTCGATGAATTCAATTCTGTAGTTCGCGCTCTTTCGAAAATTCGAGAAGTGTGTGGAGCCTGCAAACTAGGGACCGCCACAGAAGAGCTTGGAGACTGCCGGGACCTTCTTTGATACGAATTCAAATCTGACTGAGGAGAACCGGTCGCTTGTGCAAAGCGATTCGGGCTGGCGTTCAAATGTTCGAGCAGGCCGAGTCCGAGACGCTCTACAGCAGAGCGATTGATGACGTACTCCCCGGAGGTCAAGTTGGCGGGGACGCGGTCAATCCCGGGCGGCCCTGTCACCAGTCCACCGGAAGCTAACCGACGAGGAGAAAATCCGCCGGCTGGAAACGGAACTGGCCCAGTCGCAGGACCGGTCGTCGGCATCGATGGGATTGCCCGTATCGCCGCAGCGGTCTGCTGGGCTGCTTGACTGAGTCGCTGCAATGATTGCAACGCTGGACCGACATTGAGCGTGATTGGTTGCCGCGATATTGATTGCAGTTGCTGACCGATTCTACCGATCAAATTGCTGACTTGTTGTAGTGGACCGATTGCCTGTGACAGACGACTGAACGAAGAACTGAATTGTCTCGCCGAGTTCGATGTTTCTGAAATTTTACTTTTCAGATCATCGAATCGATTCAAGACTGAATCGAGTTCGCGCTGCAGTTCGGAACTGTCGCCAAGGATGCGAACAGTCAACGATTCTGAAAACGCCATATGACAATGCCTGCGAAAAAAGATAAGAGTAACGAACTTTGCAGAAATGTTTAGATACGCGAAACCGTCGGGGCCATCTGGAAAGCTCGGCCGGTGAAGGCGATGAGGTTGGCGTCGTCGCCTTCGGACATCGTGAGCGATTCTCGGTAGACTTTGTCAAAAATGATCTTCTCACTAGCGAGGCCAGCCGGGTCGAGAACGGTAAATTCGAACGTCAGAGTCTGTTGTTCACCATTGGCTGATGTGCTGCCGAGTCCTGCTCCAGAATGAAATGTGAGCGTTTCGTACAACTGAAGTGCATCGACGGGATTGATTGCGGCTCCGAGAAGTTGCGACCATTTTGCTGTGAATGAGATTGTGACCGATTCATCATCACCGTTTCGTGTATGTCCGGCAGCGATTGATCCGCGATCTTTGACTTCAATTGTGTTCTGTCTCTGAGTCCAGGTGAGGTCACCTTCGTCGAGCAGAACAGTCAGCGAACCCGCCTGTCCATTGTCTTTGACAACAAGTTCGCCATCGCGAAGATTTCTGCTGATATTGGAAACTGCCATTGTTTTTGATCCTTGAGAATGAATTGAAGTTATCGGAAGTTGAAATCAGTCGATCAATCCCGTTGCACTCGCAGTGAACGAACAGACGAAATGCTGAATGACATTTGTCGAGCCTGCCGATTCCGAACGTGACAGGTCTCGAACGGCTGGCTCAAGGCATCGCAATTGACCAACCTGGGAAGGGGGAGTTGATGTGGAGTTCACAGGAATCGAAGTCGATTGAAATGCGATTCGCGTTGTATCGATCAGCGAATGAATGGCTCGTTTATTGATATCGCGAGAAAAGAAATGAATGTCGATGGCCAGTTGGAATTGCTCTGGAGTATCTGGACGTTTCGGAGTTGCCAGAAATTGGCTGGTCCAGAATTCAACCCAAGTCGACTGGTCAGTGACATCAAGCGTCGTTCCAGAGTAAACAGTCGTGACTCCTTGAGGGCCGTTGGCTTTCCAATATTTTTGCAGAGAGGCGGTTATGTCCGCGGTGGTCATCATGGAGTTAGAATCCGGAAGTTTGAGAAGGGATGAGGAGCCATAAGAGCAGTGGGAAGTTGACTCACTTTCTTAGATGGAACATGCCACCGATGCGTCCAATCACGCTCGTGAGTGCCTGACGTAACATCGAAACTGGAGCCGCCTTTGAGGTCCCATATTCGAGGTATGCGACGTACGGCACGTGATTTGTCGCGGTGATGAGAGTGGTCTGATTCTCGTGCGAACTGGTGAGACTGCCCTCCCCTTCTTTATTGCCGCCACCGGAGAGTTGCTGGGCGGCAGACAGCCAGGCGTTTCGACTTCTTCCAGTCGCGACAGGATTTGCCTCTGCTGTTTGACTGAGAACATCGGCTGCGATTTCATTGACCAACTCTTGCCGGGCCGCTGGGAGTTCATCTTCCATGAATCGCGTGATGGCGTCGGTGAGATTGTCTTCTATTTTAATTTGTAAGCTCATTGCAATGCTTCCGCTTGGATGACTCGTTACCCAGGAACTGATTACTCACCATGCACAACGCAATTCAGGGCGAGTGTTGCTGGAATATGGGATTGTGTCATCGCTTCGACTTTGAACGCGGTGCCATTGAAGATGAGTCGAGCGGAGTTCAAGTTGACATTGAGAGGGAGTTCGTCGTTTTGAATGACGAATAGAATTTCTTGCTGCGGATTGAGAGCGGCTGTTGATTTTGATAGCTCACTTTGTGTGGCTCCGACCAGGACGTTCAATGCTGTCGTCACCACGGACTCTTCCATTTGAGCAGTTTCCGGATCGTAGTAAGCCTGAACTTCTTCCAGAACTGCCGGTTGTCCCCAGTCCGCGAAGATCTGAACCGTGTCAGCTTTCAAGATGGTTTGCATGTGATCTTCCTAGATGAGTTCAGCGATTGTGAAACGTTACAGTACGCGTTCGAGCGCGACAGTGAAGATCGCGCCGAGTGTGAAAGTGATCGCTGCAAGGATCGGCGTCAGGTTGTGTTTCCAGACTTCGATTTTTCTTAACCGGGCTTCATGATCACTGCTCACTTCGCTGATGCCGGACATCGTTACTCTTAGACTTTCGAGACTGACATTGATCTGACTGAGAGATTCGATCAAGCGATAGACGTTTTCGTCTTGCATAACTTGCAGCATCGTGTCGAGGAGAAGTAGAGAGAGGTGGAGATTTCAAATCGATCAAATTCAATCGAGGCTCGCTTGCGAGGTGTTCCACGATGGCATTGCAATCAGGAGATTTTGATAGTGATCTCGCGCTGCCAGGAGAGCGCTGAGATTGGATGCCCGGTCCGTGGATTGACCAGCATTCCCAGGGACGGAATACTTGAGAGCGGCGAGCTTTCCGTCGCGGACGAGATTCATGATGTCGACATCGATCTGCTGGAGGATGCCTTGGATTTGAGTTGCGGTGAGTTCATTACCAGCAACCGAATCAAGGTTGGTCAGGTCAGCCATGAGTTCTCCTGATTAATTCTCACGAGTCGCTTCTTCGTTCTGGCGAATACTGCTGTAGGCGAGAAGTGTGATTTGTTGAGGGTAGTCGAAATGTTTGAAGTCGCTGGGAAGAATTGTGAAGCGTTCACATGCTCGGAGAATCCAGAACTCGATGGTGCGGGGACCATCGAGCATTTCGGTTAGGTTGAACTGTCCGCCAGCGGTGAAGAAAAATTTGCCTGAGACTCTTTGATGTGTTGATCAAGCATGTTACTGATGCGGCAGATCTCGTCGCAAAAAGCGATGAGATCACCGGCGGTTAACCCGGCCTGTTCGAGTTCACCAAAGATGGCATCGGCGAAGCTTCCCCACGCCAAAGAAGAATTAGTCGTGATAGGTGGAGCAGCTTCGAATGTGACTTGAGAGTCGTTACGAAGCGCTTCGAGAACCGCCAGCACGGCGACGCGCTGATGGTAGAGTTCCGCTTCTTCAAGGTAGTTGGAATCAGTGTAGTCCGCCTGAGTGACGGCTAGACCGGAGGCGTCTCGCATCGGTTTCCCTGAGGAATCTCGCGAAACTTTTACTGGTGCCGTCGGAGGAGCGATTCCACACTTTCGGAGATTGTTCTGAAATCCGAGTGGGAGTGGGCTGAGTTGGAACAATAACAACGTGCCATCTGGGCGCGGTAAAGAAAATGGTTGAACGAATTGTGTTTCGAGGCTCTGGCCGGAAATCTTCATAGGGATGGTCTCTGTAAGTGAAAAGCGAGACTGCTTTTAACCAAGACCGGGAGGTTGCGCGAAAGGGCAAGTGGAGGGGGGAATTGAGGGCAAGTCAGTCGAGTTTAGTGAGCTTACACAGGTTGATTTTTGGCCCAGCGAGCGAGAGCGATGAAGAGTAAACCGCATAAGGCATAGCTGATGGCGATGTCGTTGGCGCGGTAGAAATAGCTGCCGGGGTTGGGGGCCATGAAGCGGAAGAGGAAGTCGAAGACCATGCCGTTGTAGACCTGGTAGGCGTGCATTGCTCCGAGCCAGGTGAGGAGAGCGCCCGCGAACATCCAGATGCCAGCGGCGATGAGTTTTCGGTCGATGAGGCACGCGGATACGGCAGCGAGGATCATGCAGCTGAAGATGAAGCCTCGTTCCATTAACAGAAGTCCGTGGACGAGGAAACCGTTCACATCAGCTGTGGGATGGGAGATTTCTACCGGTGCTGGGAGTTTGGTTCTGTCTGGTTTGGTAGTCTCTTCAACATCGGCTACAGACGGAGGCGGAGAGATGATTTCTTGCAGAGAGTTGCCGTTGGATACGAGAACAGTTCCCATCATCACGACGGCTCCCCAGGCAGCGATCGCAGGGAAGAGACCAATCGCGACAGCGGGACCGTGGTTCTCTGGAACGGCTCGGAATGCCTGAGCGGTGATGATCACTCCGATCCACAAAACGACTGCGGCTCCAGCTTCAATCGGGACGATTCCAGCAGCCAGGCTGACGAGTCCGCTCATGCAGAGAGCGACAATCACGAAACCGTTTAACGTGGAATACCCTGCACGCGCACCGAGCGCTTTCCAGCCTGGGTGACCAATGTAGATTGTTGTTGGGAAACAACTCCCAAATAAGGCGGCAACGATTGTGCCAACACCGTTGACCGCCATCGAAGGGGCAGTTGGATAGGAATCACCGGCTGCTTCGGCGGATTCGATGTTTTGTAAACTGCCGATGACGTTGAACAGACCCATCGGAACGATCACGGAGAGAAACGGTAGCCAGCCTTGCACTTCTTGAAGAGTCGCGGAGATCACCTCTCCGCACCAGATTGGGGGAGACCAGCCGACATTTTTCACTGCCTCTTGAACAATTTCAGTCGAAGCGGCTCCGAAGGTCAGCCATTCCGGTGAAGTCGGGAACGCATTGCCAAGAAGCATCAATCCCCAAGATGTAAGCGTTCCAACAAGAATCGCGACGAAGCCGCTCGGCAAGCCAAGCGGGAGGCGAATTTGAGAAAACAACCCGATCAACACAATCGCCAGCGGCAACATGGCGATGAACGGTTTATGAAAAATTTGCAGCACAAACGACATGGAAATGAAGCCGATGGCGATGCCAGCCAGCGTCGAAAGCAGAGCTGCACGCGGTGTGTTGCGGCGGAGTTTCTCTGCGATGAACGCGCCGAAGAACTCGATGATCCCACTCCCTAGGCAGGCGATGACTCCCATCTTCCACGCATCGAACGCGCTGCCGGTTTCGTCGAAGACCGGCTTCATGACGAAGAAGACGTAGACAATCACCGATGGTGTGTTGATCCCGTATGGGAGAGCGGTGATGTCGTCTCGGCCCGTTTTCTTTGCCAAACGATGCGCCTGCCAGGCGTAGAACAGATTCCCGAACAGGATGCTGATCGCCGAACCTGGGAGAATGAATTTGTAGAGCAGCCCTGCGTTTTCACCTGTCATGCCGCAGAAGATTTGGCAGAACGAAATAATGACCAGCAACTGAACCAGATTGTCGACAAACAGGCCGAAGAACCCATCGAGATCACGTTTGACGAATAACTTCATGACCAGCGAGGGGCTAGAGACAGAGGGGTAAGAGTGAAGCGTTGAGGCTTTATCGTTGAGAGTTGAGGTCGTGAGAAGAAAATAAACGAGAAATAGCAATCAGGTTAGCCGGACACTTTAAGTGTCCGGCTAAATAGTCTGATCTGAGTCGATTCCTCGGCATCGTCAACAACGTTATTGTGCAGAATCTGTTTTTTCTGTCGGCGATTCATTCTCTGAGTCTTCATCGCTTGATTTGACCCGCCCTTTCTCGTGGAAGAGGAGAACGAACAAAACCAGGATAATGCCAGCGAATGCAGCAGGTTTTGCCCAGAGTGGTTTCCATTCAATGGCTTGCAGTTCTTGCTTACGAAGGGCTGTCTTTTCTACTGTCAACTCTTCAATTTTTTCAGCGGGAGCACCAGCCTCATCTGCGGCTTTGATTTCATCGGCTTTCGCAGCGACTTGTTTATTGAATGCTTTGGATTCATCAGTCGTATGTTGACCTTCAATGAACCCGGCAGTTTGTGCACCGATTAACATTCCGACCCCGAGGGTGAGCATCACCAGGAGTCCTTGTGCTTGGGCGCGAATCGGTTGTGGGGCTTTCTGGTCTGTGTAAATCTGACCGGTCACAAAGAAGAAGTCGTAACAGATTCCATGGAGCAGGATTCCGATCATGACCATCCAGCGAACTTCGTCTGCGGCTCCAATCGAGAACAAAGCGTACCGAACGACCCAGGCGAGCATCCCGATTGCCAGCATTTTCTTCACGCCAAGGCGAGCGAAGAAGAAGGGCATGATCAGCATGAAGAAGATTTCAGAGACCTGTCCGAGGGCCATGGTCGCCCCGATGACATCGCCCATTTGCATCATGTCTTTGACAGTTTGAATGAATCCGACTTGACTGAAGTCGATCATTTCGACAACACGGCTGGCAATTTGGTAATAGAACGCCAATGGGATGCAGATGAGCATCGAACTGACCACGAAAATGAGATAGTTGCGGTCTTTAAGGAGGACGAGAGCATCAAGTCCGAATATCTCCCGGACGGTCAATTTTCCTGTTGTTTCTGGAGGCGTTGGTGGGAGGAAGAAGCTGAAGATTCCTAAAATCGCAGCGGCGCCGGCGGTGAGGTAAAACATTTCGATCTGCGTTCCCCATCCCTGGACACTTAATAGAAGACCCGCCGCAATCCAGCCAATAGTTCCGAAGACACGAATATACGGGAATTCCTTTTCAGGGTCCGTCATGTTTCTCATCGCGACTGTGTTGGACAGGGCGAGTGTTGGGTAGTACGCAAGCATGTGACCGAAGAAGACCCAGTTAATCATCGCAGGCGATGGATTGTCCGCCGACATCAATGTCGCTGCAAAGTACATGCAAGCGGCACCGGTCAGGTGCATCACTCCGAGAACTTTTTCGGCAGAGAAGAAACGATCCGCAATCATGCCAACGAAGAGTGGTGTGAGTAGACCAGCGATGGGGCCAACAGAATAGGTCCAGCCGAAATCCGCTGGTCCAAAACCAATCGACCCGAGGAAGTTCGGCGCGGTGACGTACCAGGCTCCCCAGACAAAGAACTGGAGAAACATCATCACAGACAGACGTGCGAAATTGCCGGTTTTCATTGAACAGGTACTCCGAAAAAGTCATCAGTCAGCATGTGACCGTTATCGATTTTGTATGAATATGAAGAAGTCAGGATTCGTTAATTCTTACGCTTCATCACAGTCCCAACAATTGCTGCCAGGACGAAGCCGCCGAGTGCGATGAAGCCAGCGGTCGGGTATTTGCTGGAATAGATGCTGTAAAGGCTGCCGAAGGTGGCGACGCCGGAGGCGATGAGCATCAGGACATTCCAGCGAACTCTTGCCATGCCGGTGGGCATGTTCTCTCCGAGGAGGCTTTTGGAATTCATCATGAAGAAAAATGTCCAATAGGCGATCGGGAGCAGGACCAAACCAAACATTGAAGTCGGAACGACCAACCAAACTGCTGCTTTACTCCACAGGAATGGACCGAGTGAACCGACCAGACCGGCTGCCAGTGCGCCGAGACGGTGAGGCCAGCCGTGTGGTGGAACGCCAATCATTTCACAAACGGCGAAACCGTTAATGAGCATGAGGATGATGATCGTCGAAATCGCCATGCCAAGAACACCAATACCGAACAGGTATTGTGAAGTCGTCGCACCGACGAGTTTTTCCAGTGACTTCGCGAGATTGAAAGAGTCTCTTTTGACGAGCGTTGCAGCCATACGAAGATCGCCGTCAGGGAGATTGCTTCTTAACTCTTCAAGTTTTGAATCGTCTTTGGATTCTTTTGCCTCAGCCTTGATTGCCGCCATTTCCTCCTTGCCGATTTCCTTCTCGATCCTGGCGTCCAGGTTCTTTTTGAAGTCTTTGATCAGGTTGCCTGCCGGAGCAGGAGCGTCAGCATCTGGTCGATAAATTTCGACGAGACCTTCCTCAACTTTGCCATGGAATTGAGTTGCAGCAGCGATGACAACGCAGCCAGTGGCGAGCATGAAGGGAATCAGCAGACTTGTGCTTAAATCGAAAATCGCGAGGCCACGGAAATCACGATCCCAACCACGCTGGAGCATGGAATAAGGGAGCAGGAACGTCATGTTGATGCCGACTGCAGTCGCGAATGCCGCAATCATCACTTTTTGTTGTTCGCTGACAATTTTTGCTGACCAGTATTCGCTGTACTCACCGGTCGCGCCGAGGAGTTCGTCGAAGGCAGCACCAGGTTGAGTGAGCAACGAGAAATCAGGAATGAAGCCGGAGAAGATCGCTCCAAAGTCGAGCAGTCCTCCCAGAGCCATTTTCACGACGACACCCATGAAGCTGAGGACCACCAGTCCAACGAGGCACTTCAACAATATCTCAAAGACCTTAATTCCCCAGCCGCCTGAGTCGTAGAACAAAACGACA
>DAOUPA010000432.1 GCA_030626405.1 Planctomicrobium sp. | reverse complement strand
TGCGCTCGCCTGGCCGAAGATTGGAAAATTCGCAGCCAGCGGCGGCGTGACTCAGGAGATGGTCGAAAGCAGCACCTGGGGACAAGGGATTCTCAACCATCGCGGCTGAATTTTCACTTGAGAGCGACCTCGGACAACATGGCAGGCAATTTCCGGTCTATCTGCTCAAGCTAGAATGATTTACATTGAAGCTGAGTAGGGCAGGCTCCCACCTGCCTTCCGAAACGGAATGTTTCAGACTTGAATTTATTCACCTTCAAGGAAGATGGTGCATCAATGGCACAACTTTGGACCGAGAGAATTAAACAGGCGGTTCGGCCTCGAGTTTACAAGACGCTGTTCCCGCATCGTCCGCAATTTGACTGCCCGATTTGTGGTTATCACGGGCCGTTCAAAGACAAGATCGTCAGCAAAAGCCCATCAGTGGTTCGTGTTGATTCAAAGTGTCTTGGATGCTGTGCAGCAGAACGCCATCGCATGATGCACCTGACGATTCAAGAGGTTTTCGGACATTGGAGAGCGGCTGAAAAATCGCTGCTGCACATCGCCCCTGAAGATTGCTTGAAACCGCAACTCAAGAATCTTTTCGGAACTTACCATACCGCCGACTTGCTCCAGAAAAACGTCGACTTTAACGAAGACGTTCAGGCTTTAACCTTTGACGACGCGACATACGACGTGGTCCTCATTTCACGCGTGTTGACAATTCCCCCTGATTTAGAAGCGTGCATCCGAGAGATACGGCGAGTGCTCAAGCCGGGTGGAATCGCGATGATCCCAGAGATTTATACGCACGAAAAAACCGTCGAGTTTGGAAAGATGGTCAACAGTCGGTCCCGGCAAATCGGCGTCGATTTACTCTCGATGATGCAGCAGCATTTCAGGCAAGTCGACCAATACCTGTCAGATCGATACGACGACGAGTATCAATTGACGAATCAAATTGTCATCGATGGAAAACCTTCGAGCGACTACCCGGAATTGGTTCGAGTCCCAGACATCGGGTTCCTGGATCTCGTTGCCGTTTGTCATGTCTGATTTTATCTCGCTATCGCGTTGCAACTGTCAACTCAAGAATACTTCTAGTCATGTTATTCCTTCCCCTTAGGTGGCTCAAACGGCGATATCAGATCAGCCTGTTATCGCCGCGTCGAAGCGAACTCGAACGGCAACTGACCGAGGCCTGGGATCTACCGATCCGACTTGTTTCGGCCTCAACAACTTCACAAAGTTACGATGAAATCTATTTCGCATCCGACCCTAGCCAACGGCTGGCGGTCGTTCGCGTCAATCGACCTGATTCGCCTCTTCCAGACATTATTGGTCCCGATGCTCCCGGCGTTCCGCTCGACTCATCAGGGCGGCTCAATATGGAATGGGAAACTTACACCAAGCTATCGCAAGTGAATCTCTCTCCAAAACCGCTCTGGAGAACCGACGATGCGATTGCATGTTCCTGGCTTCCGTGGGATCGAGCTTCACGCTACCTGGTGCGGCATCGCGATCAATTCTGGGAAGTGATGCAGCGCGTCATCCCGGCGATTCGAATGATGCACGACCAAGGTGTGACACATCTCGACATGAATCTGGGCAACCTGCTGCTCAACCCAGATGGAAAAGGTGTTGCGTTCATCGACTTTGAATTTGGTCCTGTCGACTGGGTCTCGCGAGAGCAGTTGATGGCCTTTGATTATTTGCGACTGATCAGCGACTGCACGAGACCTCGCCGAGGTGGAGATCATTTACTGGCAGACCCAGAACGATTGCTTCCTCTTCTCGAACAGCATGTCGAAGCCGAGGCACGTCTCGCCGACATGAGTTTTTCTTTAACGCAATTGCACCGCCTCACCGAGCATCCTGAACTACAAAAGTCTCTCAGCTCAATCTTTCGCGGGCTGTAATTCCCCGAATTGATTCGGTCGATATCAGCCGTTTGGGCGCTAGCCCCGGATCGAATTTCGGTTCACGCTCAGAGCCGGAGCTAGCGCCCTGCGGCTGATATCGGGAAACTATTTCGAGACGGTTCCTAAGTCAGGCCGCTCTATGAAGACCCGTCGGACATAGCATCCATACTCGCCTGCCTCCTCGCAACCAGTCCCACCAATTCAGCTTCTGCCAAACCGGCGAGAGTTAACGAATGCAGTCGTTCAAACCGCCCCAATCCAATCACACCAATTTTCAAGGGTGCAAAATTTTCCTTGGTCATCGCCGTCCTTCCTGAGGCGATTCCACCCAAGCGAATATCCGCTATGACGATTGGAAGCTGGTTTACATGGAACAGAGGACCAAACATTTTGATATCTGGCGAGACCCGTTGGTGACGCTGCGAGCGCCAAAACTGTTCAATCTTCGGCGCGACCCGTTCGAACGCGCCGACACGGATTCGAATAACTATGACCGCTGGTGGGCTGTCAAAATGGGCAACTTGAAACCAGGTGGCGTCGTCGCCACCGAGTTCTTCGAGACGTTCAAAGAATTTCCCCCTCGTCAGAAACCTGAAAAATGGAACCTCAGCGAGATCTTGGACCGGATTCAGTCCAAGGGCACCAATAACTAAGCTGCTAATCTGAACCGGAAATCGGCTGATCCCGAATCCATGTGCCGCGTCAGGACATCGTTCCGGACGCGGCATTTCCCGGTATCCGTCAACGAGAATGGATCCGAGAGCTTCAGAGCAACAGAGAGTCAATCAGGATGCCTCGGTCACGATTTACATCGGACCCGACAAACCAGCAGGCGAGAAAGTGAAGAACTGGATCCCCACAGTGACAGGTAAGGCTTGGTTCCCGTACTTCCGGCTCTATTCGCCCAAGAAGGCTTTTCCAGATCGAACATGGATCCTGCCGGACATTGAGAAGGCGAACTAAACAGCCCTGATCGTATGATAAGACCGTGGAGAGTTTAAACCATCGTTTTGCGAGATCCTGGAGCATTTCCATAATGAGTTTTAACTCTCTGCCTCGTGGGAAGCAGTCAAGGTACTGGTGAAACTGATCATCACGGGCAAGAAAAGCATTGGAAATGCTTTAGGTCGTAAGGACATTCAGATTATGTCTGTGACGAGGACAGCGAGCCAGATGAAGCCGTCGAAGTTGGTGTTTTTTCGTATCGAGTCACCACTACGATAGCAGCGTTTGAGCCTGCCAAAGAACCGCTCGATTTGGATGCGATGTTTGCAAGTTTCCTGATCATATCGCCTCTTGACTATTCGTCTGAGGGTGGCGTTGGGAAAGCGGCAGGAAGAGATTTGGCTTGAGTTCCGCCGAACGACTGGGACACATACCAACGCCTAAGGGGAATTCAGCATGAAAGAAGCAGCGTAGGCGATCTGCTGGTGGAGAGAGGTCCATCAAATGTTCCATCGAACAGATCACATGCGGGGGGAGGTCGTTTTTCATTTTACCGCATGGTTGGAAAACTCGATTTGAGGTGGTGGCTCTCCGTTTTTCTGATGAGTCGCTGCCAGAAAACGTCAATGAAATGGAGCAGAACCGTTGCAACTCCATTTGCATTCCTATTAACTCAACCGTTTAATAGCACAGCGAGAAAACCACCGTTTTTTGATTTGAGTCCCAGTTTCTCATACGTTTTCTGCGTCAGCGAATCTGTCCCAAGTACTCCATACGTTTTCTCGGAATCTGGGCTGATTTCGCTCCGATCGTGAAGTGCCTCAGAAAGTGGCAAAACGTACAGGCATTTTCTCAACGTTTTTCGACACAGTTCAAATCCAGTCGCCCCGACTATTTTTCAAACAAGCCCATCGTCGATTTCGGCGGTGGGCTTTTTGCTTTGAACCAACGCATTTCCAGCGATCACGTAAAGTTCAAACGGCGTCCTGTTCTTTCAGGGTTGAGCGAAGGAGTTTGTTGCAAGTCGTTGGCTCGCCACAGCTTGACATGGTTCAAACGGCGGCTGGCTGGTGCTTTCACTGATCGATTTTGCTAGAATCAGGCACAACCCCAAGGGTGACGACAATGACAAGTCTTGTTGAGAAAGCCGATTGCGAACTTGAACGACTCAAATCCTCTCGATGTAACTCAGGACGAAGAAGGGAATCCCATCTCGCCGGATGAGGCTGCGCCCGCTCAACCTCTCAAACAGATTGGTCGCTATCGCATTGAAAAGGTCTTGGGCAAAGGAGGCTTTGGCCTCGTCTATCTGGCTCATGATGAGCAACTGGATCGGCTGGTCGCCATCAAGGTGCCGCACGCCAAGCTGATCTCGAAGCCCGAAGATGCTGAAGCGTATCTGACCGAAGCTCGCACGGTCGCCAATCTCGACCATGCCCACATTGTTCCGGTCTTCGATGTCGGCAGCACTGACGACTGTCCATGTTATGTCGTCTCGAAATACATCGAGGGAACCGATCTCTCGGCAAAGCTCAAAGAGAGTCGGTTGAAATACCGGGACGCCGCCGAACTGGTGGCGACGGTGGCCGAAGCTCTCCACTACGCTCACAAGCAAGGACTCGTCCATCGGGACGTAAAGCCGGGGAACATTCTGATCGGTAAAGACGGCCAGCCGTTCGTGGTCGATTTCGGCTTGGCACTGCGTGAAGAGAACGTCGGCAAGGGACCGAAGTACGCCGGGACGCCTGCTTACATGTCTCCCGAACAGGCCCGTGGCGAAGGGCATCGGGTCGATGGCCGCAGTGACATCTTCAGTCTGGGCGTCGTGTTCTACGAGTTACTCGTTGGTCGTCAGCCATTCCGGGGCGACACTCAGGCCGAACTGTTTGAGCAAGTCACAAGCTACGAGCCACGTCCACTACGGCAATATGATGAGATACTGCCGAAGGAACTGGAACGCATCTGCCACAAGGCGATGGCAAAGCGAGCCAGCGAACGGTATTCGTCCGCTCACGACTTGGCCGAAGACCTGCGATTGTTCTTACAGGAACAGACGGTGATCCAGAGCGGCACATCGCCGGGTGGCGTTGGTTCGCTTGCGTCAGAAACGCACACATCGCAAGTTGCCTCAACTTCGCTTGGTTCAATCGCTACATCATCGGCCTCTATTGGCTTGGGTTCATCCGACAGCCAACCCCTCAAGATCGTGCCGAAGGGGTTGCGGTCGTTCGACGCTCACGATGCCGATTTCTTTTTGGAACTCTTGCCCGGTCCCAGAGATCGAGAAGGTTTGCCCGACAGCCTGCGGTTCTGGAAAACCCGCATTGAAGAAACCGATGCCGACAACACGTTTTCAGTCGGCTTGATCTACGGGCCGTCCGGTTGTGGAAAGTCTTCGCTGGTCAAGGCAGGACTGTTACCTCGACTGTCCGAAGATGTGATCCCGGTCTACATCGAAGCCACGCCGGAAGAAACAGAAACTCGTTTGTTGCATGGATTACGCAAACGCTGTCCAGCACTCGAAGATAACCTGAATCTCAAAGACACCTTAGCTGCACTCAGGCGAGGGCAAGGCATCCCAGTTGGCAAGAAGGTGCTGATCGTACTCGACCAGTTCGAGCAATGGCTGCACGCCAAGAAGGAAGAAGAGAACACCGATCTGGTGCAAGCTCTGCGGCAATGCGACGGTAGCCGAATCCAGTGCATTGTCATGGTTCGGGATGATTTCTGGTTGGCCGTGAGTCGCTTCGGAATGGTGTTAGAAGTTGACTTCGTGCCGGGCAATAACATGGCTCTCACAGACCTGTTCGACGTTGACCATGCACGAAAGGTCTTGGCAGCATTTGGTCGAGCTTTTGGAAGACTTCCCGATCAAATCAGCGAAACCACCAAAGAACAAAAAGACTTCATCAAACAATCGGTGTCTGGTCTGGCCGAAGAAGGGAAAATCATCTGCGTGCGTTTGGCCCTTCTTGCGGAGATGATGAAGGGCAAAGAATGGACACCAGCCATACTGAAAGACGTGGGCGGAACATCGGGTGTCGGCGTTACCTT
>DAOUPA010000530.1 GCA_030626405.1 Planctomicrobium sp. | reverse complement strand
GGGCTGCATCCTAGAGCTGTAACCACCAATGGTCCCACTTGTCGAGACTTGTCATGTCCGATCAATCGTTCCTTTGATAGGGCGCGCCGACAGGCAATTCTGGCCGTGGTCGTCACTGCACGTCGATTCCGATAAAACGTATGAGTTTCTGACGCACGAAACCGTGTGCCGAAAAAGGTATGGCGGTCTGAGACACGCCGCCCTGCCACTCGTCGCCGCAAATCAAAAAACGGTCGTTATGGGCGACTGAATTCACAGCGATGTATTAGAACTAATCCTGAAACCTCATTTTGACTTCTCAAATGCTGGGAAAAGTCTTCACTCCGTAAGTTTTCAGACGGGTTCTAATCTGTCTCTGCTGCCAGATTCGACGAGATCTCCAGGCATCGAATGTTTCCGTCACGATCACGGCAGTACAGTCGACCGCCTGCAAGAACGACATGTGGCCACGCGTCCGTCTTGGACAGAACAGTTTTCGCGGCAAGCTCTTTGTACTCTTTCGGCGAACGTTTTGCCGAGTCAACGAGCGACAAAGTGCCTTTGTTTGCGTAGACAATTAGTTGCTCGTCATTCGTCAGAATACACGAACCCTGGGATCCGACTTTGCCACCAGTCCACAGTTCGGCGCCGGTATTAAAATCGACGCAATGCACACCGCGCCATGCCCAGTAGACTCGATCGTTGTCAATGATCGGACTACAAACTCCGGACGCTATTCTCTTGTTTTCCCAAACCTTTGTCGCGCCGCGAAGTGTGATTCGCAACCGGCACATCGCTGACTGGTTGTAGGACGACGTAATGATTACAGAATCGCCGGAGATGGCAGGAGTGGCGATATTGTTTGCAAAGTCAGTCGTCCACGGATAGACAGCCACCGTCTTACCAGCATTCTTTCCATCAATTCTCGTGACCACTAAGTTTCTTAGCGTCAGCACGGCCACACAGGGAACGCCGTCGATCGTCATCGGCACTGGACCACCGGTGTGCCCTGCTTCGTCGTGGTTTTCGCTGTGCCACAATTCACGACCATCGCGTATGTCAAACGCGACAAGGTTACCTTTGTTTCCTCCAACTTCCACGATCAGTTGACCATTGATGGCAAGCGGTGAACTTGTGTAACCGTAGTCACGTTGAGTCTTTCTACGCTCGGCAACTTCGGGGCGTCGCGGCGCCTGGTAGCGATCGTACAAGTTCAGTGCCCAAACACGCTGGCCATTTTTGTTCGTGGCCCACGTGATCAAATCCCCATCTGCACTCAGCGTACACAGCAATCCGGATTGCAAATCATACTCTGGTGTTGAACAGGCACCCGAATAGAGAGACTGGTCTCCCACGGCAACTCGACCATAACGAGGTGACTTGTAGCTCTGACGCCATATTTCTTTGCCGCTACGTGCGTCCAAGCAATAAATGGTGTCTCGGTTGTTGGACCAGCCGGTCAAGTAAATCTGGTTGCCCACGATGAGTGGCGACGAGCTTCCTTCGCCCACCGACGCTCGCCACAATTCGTCCTTAATCCAAGTCTTGCCGTCCCAGCCGGATGGCTCTGAGGAAACGCCATTTCGAGTTGGACCTCGCCAATGATCCCAATTCTCACTATTCGCGGGTACCGACAAAAGCACCACAAGTGAGACAAAACTAAGGACAGCAGATTTGCACCGTGCGTAGAACATAAAGTTAACTGCCACACTTGAACCGGAGTAAAAATGAATCAAGACCCTGTTAAGCGATTGTAACTCGCAGCACCGGAATGCAAAGGCATCCCCAGTTCACCGTTGTCTAAAATTGAAATGCTAAGACGCCGACCTTCCCGCCCAGCGACCGTTCAAAACTTGCCTGATCGTTGTTTTCACTCTTCAGGCTTCTCTAGGTTGATTCAAAATATGCTGAAAATTCAAAAAAACGTACGGAGTACTTAGGACGGATTCGTTGAATCAGAAAACGTATGGGAAACTGGGACTCGAATCAAATAACGGTGAGTTCTTAAGAATCTCAAACTGATCGTTGATTCGATGAGTTTCTGACACTTGGCTCTTTTAATTGTTGAAATGAATAAGACCAAAAGCAGAGATGTTTTTTTAGAACTTCTTCGGAAAGCTGTGTATCGTTCGTCCAATTTGGATCCTAAAAAGAGCATTGAGGACGTTTAAGATGGATGACACAGGAGCTTAGACTTCAGAGTTGACCAGCCACTCGAATGCATCGATGAATTCGAGGGCGTCAATGTCGTCGACAAGGTTGAGAGCGTGACATCGACTAACCGCCTGATTTGATGAATCGTTGGATCGGTCGCCTTTTTTTCTGGTCTGTCATCAATCGGTCCTTCAGTGTTGGTTTCATAGAACTCTCCGAGGGGCTTCCTGCCCCCGAATTCGCTCGTCAACCGACTCGAAAGTCGAGGTTACTCTGGAGCCTTCACGTCCGTGCCGTACCGCTTGTTGATGTCGTCGTAAATGCCTTTTACCACGTCAGGGTATGGCAGCCGCCCGCTGATGATTTCCTTGGAAAAACCAATTCGTTTGCTCAGGTCCGGCGGCAGCTTCGGTTGCGTCGCCGGTTGAGGCCAGATGTCTTCATCGATCGCCGCCATGCGAACTTTCACGTCTTCTTTCGTAATGTTAAAGACCATGTAGTCCACTGCGAGGGCCAGCGGTCCATCATAGGTTTTGCGGATATCCACTTGGACCACGGGCTGCGTATCGAAGTCGTTAAAGAAGTGATACCCCACCGCCATGCGTGGCTTGATCTCGCTCATCACCTTGCCGAATTGGGCCGGGGAAGTGTGCACTTGGGTGCTAACGTTCAGGGCGGTTTGGGGTGTGAATTTCTGCTTCTGGATCAACAGCTCGGGCGAGGCGAAACACTCGTGAATGGCAATATCCGAGCCGGCCGCGTGTTCCTTCCACCATTTGTTGGGAAATGTGTCGCTGCTGTAGGCAAACTTGAGCCCGTTCCATTCGAGAAGAAAGCTGACGCAACCATCTAGGGCGTGAATGGCCGGGATAGTGCGGATGGTCACCCCGTTCTCCTGGTAGACCGGCTCGTTGACCGCCTTGTAGTCGAACTGGTTCACCTCCAACTCAAGGCCGCGGGTATCCACGTTGCCGAGACGGCTGCCACGGTCCCAGGTATACATCTTCTGCATGTGCTCCATGGCATATGCGGTTCCATACTCAGGCTTGTGACCGGCCGGTCCCCACACCCGCATGGGGCTGACGCGATTCCCGACCACTCCGCCAATCCAGAGTGCGTCCATGTCGCCGAAATGGTCCGCATGAAGGTGGCCGATAAACACTTTGTCCAAGTAGTCATAAGGAATCTTCAAGGCGGACAGGCGTTCCGCCGAACCAGTACCGATATCGAAGATAAACTTGTCGCCATTTCCCAGCTCCACCAGCCAGCAGGCGGCGGCTTGTTTGGGCCGGGCGTTTGGCATCCCGGTCCCGCAAGCGATCACTCGCATTTCGTCGGGCGCGAGGTCTTCGGTGCCCGGGTAGTACACATCCCTGTTTCGTGTCGCGTTCACCGGCGACACACTCGGCGGCGTCTTTACCGACGCTGCTTTATCGTCTGCCTCTTTTGCATCCGCGGCCTGCAATGAAAGTGTGTTCGTGTTCGCGATAACGTACCCAATGAGGACACCAACACACAGGATGCAGAGAACTCCGAAGCGTGATCTTGCTACTCGTGCCATGATATTTCCTGACTGATGAATGTTGAATGGATTGTACGCGTTCTGGAGGTTCTCGAACAAAAAGGAGTGCACGGAATTCGAATCGAACGGTTCGCTCTTGACCTAGAAGTTCCCACGTTCGGTTTCTACTGGCATTTCAAAAACCGGTCTCATCTGCTGAGTGAGATAATTGAATTCTGGAAGAAAGAGTTCACCTGCGTGATTACAGAGAATATCAAGTTGGCAAAGGCCGATGCAGAGCGGAGGCTGCTTGAAATCATGGTCACAATTATGGATCACGACCTGGCAAAGTATGATTTGGTCATCCGAGTCTGGGCGGCTCATGATGAAACTGCGCGACCGCCGCTGCCATCGACGGGCCAATCGGAAGGCGACGTAGCGATCACAAATCTGCCCCTCTCTCTTTGCTCAGGAATTAGTGAAACACCATGTCCTGACCGGACGCAAACTCAGCACTTTGGTTATTGACGCCCAGCGAGGTAGGTCAGGCTGTGCCTGACGATGATTGCTAGTTGATCTTCTCCGCATTGACCGCCCTCTATTTGAAAGAGTATTCACTCACGTTTCGTCAGGCGAAGAGCCTGACCTACTTCACTGTAGCGAGCCGACGAAGTCGGGCATGAGGCCCCAGTCATTCCATTGACCTAGATGTGGCTTCAAAGCAGATTTGAAAGATTCACTCACTTTATTGTCGTTCCGCTCAAGGGAACTCTCAAAAGACACCACAGCGGCGACGCCTCGAAAGAAAAATCTTTCAGGGCCACTCGTGAAATCTTCAAATTGTTGCTCGTGCAACCGATTGACCTTCACTCGCCCATCGAAAAACTTACCAATTTCGGTTGAACCAGTTGCTCAAAATCCTTGTACGAG
>DAOUPA010000463.1 GCA_030626405.1 Planctomicrobium sp. | reverse complement strand
CGTCCCCAACTGCGTAGATATCGGGATCGTCTGTCTGGAGAAATTCGTTGACTTGAATTCCTCCGCGAGGACCAACTTTCAATCCAGCGTCTACTGCCAGATTGTTCTCCGGTCGTACACCGATGCCGAGCGCAACCAGTTGAGCCGGAAGTGCTTGACCAGATTTTAATCGAACAACAAGCCCATCAGGTGATTGTTCGAAACCATCGGCAGCTTCCCCCAGAAGCAGAGTGACGCCTTTCTCAGCAAGTGCTTCTGCTATTGGAGTTGTCATCTCTTTGTCGAGTGGAGGCAACACTTGATCCTGCAATTCAACAACCGTGGTCGCAACACCAAGCCGCACGAGGTTCTCGACAAGTTCAAGGCCGATGAATCCAGCTCCAACGACAACAGCCTGTTTCACTCCCTGATCAACGACGGCCTTAATTCGGTCCACATCTTGCAAATTGCGAAGTGTGAAAATGCCAGGCGAGTCGATACCAGGAATCGGTGGACGCAACGGTGCCGCTCCGGGGGCGAGAATCAACTTGTCGTAGGTTTCCTCGTACTCTTCACCCGAAGCGAGGCTGTGAATCCGCACTGTCTTTGCACTGCGATCTATGGATTCAACGGACGAACGCACTCGCACGTCTATTTTGTAACGTGCTTCGAGCTTCTCCGGTGTCACCACAAGTAATTTGTCTCGGTCTGCAATTTTGCCGCCGATGTAGTACGGAAGGCCGCAGTTGGCAAAAGAGACATCCGGCCCACGCTCAATGAGAATGATCTCTGCATCTTCAGAAAGGCGACGGGCACGTGTGGCTGCTGAAGCTCCACCAGCCACTCCACCAACAATAACAATCTTCATTTTGCAAACTCATTTCAGTTTTACGTAGCCAACACACATCGAATGAGATGGTCGCTTCGTTGCATAGGCTCCCTGACATCCTCGCGGGTATCATATCCATACCGCAAGTATCGGTGATCATTGAAAAGGGAAATTTGCCACCAATGAACCATCTTCCGACTTCATGGAAGTCGGGGTCTTAACTGTCGGAATTCGTTTTCAAGAGTCCAGAAAAACGATTTTTCCCCAGTCACTACGAAATCGGAAGCAGCTTCCCGTTAAGGTTTTTCGTCTTGAGTGAACGGTCAAGCCAAGGCCTTCTGAAGTGGACAATCCACGGGATTGGGTTCTCCGCGTCGATACTGAGCCAACAACTCTTTGGAATGTCGAGCCAGCATCCGCCGCACTTCACGTCGTTTGCCTTTGACTCGCGCAATGGTCATCGAATCATAGGCGGTGGTCTGGTGACGCATCCACGCAATCACTGCGGCTTCGGCACGTTGCTCGACTGGAATTCTCTTTGTCCGGGCAACCGTACCGCTTCCAACCGGCGTGGCATGCTCGGTAACAACCTGAGCCATCTGCTGTGCCAGTTCGTCGTAATCGGAATGGAAATCAAGGAAAGTCACGACTGCACCGAAGAAGTCTTCAACGTACTCCGCTTGAGCTTTCTCTCTTCGGCGGGCGGCAGCTTCCTTACGTTTGACGAAAGCATCTGTGGACCGTTCTGCCACAAGTCCCTCACGAATTCGGTCAATCGTAATTGCCGGTGCCCAGACACCTTTGGTGAATACTTTTCGGCCCTTCTTCTCCTGCACAATCCAATGCTCGCCTGCGGCTTTCGTTCGGCGAGTCAGTGCTGCATCGCCTGGTGGGAGCAAAACCCAACCTTCAGGAACAGTCAGGACTTTGCCATCCGCCGACTTGACTGTATTCGATGTCGGCCCAGGAGAGAAAATATTATCACTCATTCGACTTCTGTTTTTATCGCTACTTGCTGGTACGTGATCTTCTCATTCTTAAATGCGAATTCCGGAACTTTCGATGAAGCATGAAGAGAGCCATTCTACCAACATCACTCTGAGGTCGGTAGAATTGAACGACAGATGGGAGTGAATCGATGTCAAAAAGGCAACGCCAAACATCGCGACAACCTGCTACGAAACTTCCTCACCTTCAAAAGAAGATGCAGAAACAGAAGACAACAAGGTTGACCAGAAAGAAGAAGTGAGGCGACTCTGCGCCGATTTAACAATTCAGCGCTTACAGTCAACTCTTGGCAATCCAAGATTCGCCTCTGCATGAAAGAGGCCATCGTAGGTCGCCGATGGTTGAGCATTTCTCTGAAGAAATCGACCAGGGTAAACTCGTCGATTCGCAGGGCGTAATAAAGAAGATGCCCCTCCCGCAGGGCTGAGTATCAGCACCAGACAGGAAGAGCAATTTTCTTCAATCAAAAAACAGGTCGCGAGCAGGCTGCTCGACTTTTCTAGACCATGTCTTTCAATGCTTTGAGTGGCACAATTTTGACCACGTTGCGAGCTGGTTTAGCTTTGAACATGGTTTCTTCTTTTGTGAATGGGTTGATACCTTTGCGGGCTTTTGTTGCCGGCTTGCGGATTACTTTCACCTTCATCAGACCAGGGATGTTGAAGACGCCTGGACCCTGCTTGCCAAGGTTGTTCCCAATCAATGCGCCAAGTTCTTCAAGAACAGTGGCGATTTCTTTTTTAGTCAGCTCTGTGCTTTCCGCCAAAGCTGTGAGAATTTCAGTCTTGGTCATTGGCTTCGTAGCTGCTGCCTTCTTCGCTGCCATTATGATTCCTTTCGAGTTGTGGGTTATGGATCAAAGATCGCAGAGTATTGTTGAACTGACTGGTGAATGTCAATGGGCTTGAAAAATGCGGCTTTTTCGAGAAAAGTCGTGGACTCTGGAACGTGGTCGCGCGCCTCGACTCCAAAACACAATTTTGCGCCAGGAGTCGACGGATCGACTTATGAAAATGAGTTCGACGATGGCCTCCCCCCGTTCTCAATGCGACTTCAGATGAGTGGTGGATTTACGAATCTCCATGATCGACGATTTTGATCACTTCAACGTCCATGGTTGTTCTAGGAAGTTCAATGCTCACTTTGTCACCAACTTTTTTCCCAAGTAATGCTGTCGCAATGGGGCTGGTGGTGAGTATTTTCATCACGGGGCCGTCGTAATCCTCTTCACCGAGACCAACGAATTCGTAGGTTTCCTCTTCGTCGAGATCAATATCCTTGATGGTCACTGTTGATCCAAACGTGACAACTCCTTTGGGCATGTTCGCTTTGTCGACAATGTCACACTCAGCAAGCTTTGCCTTCAACTGACCAATTTTGGCGGCAATCCGCCCTTGTTCTTCCCGTTGACCGTGGTATTCGGCGTTCTCTTTGAGGTCTCCCTCAGCGCGTGCTTCAGCAATTTTCTCGGCAATTTGAGGCATCACTTCTTCATCGAGGTGTCTGATTTCTGCTTTAAGCTTTTCGTATCCCTCACGTGTAATTGGTTGACGGGCCATGCCGATTCCCTTGTTCTTGAAGTTCAAACACGACGAGGAAAAGCCCTATGCCGTGGAATAGATATGATTTTTGAAAAAAGAACACGGAGCACGACATCAGGGTCGCATTCCGTGTTTGATAGATTTGGGTCGGCGAGATTCTATTGAATAAATTGAACCCGCTCAACTCTACTTAGGGTTTCACGACTTAAAAAGCGACACCACCTGATGAAATTCAATCAGGGCTTGCAGAACCATCAGTCGATTATGATATGATAACAAACCGGTATTGCATTGATATGGCCTTTAGTAAAGTTCGACATGATCAGTTTTCTGGGGGAGAGTTCCAGACATTGTGATGAGATTCCCCGTCGAGAGTTCCTGCGCGCAGGAACAATCGGTTTCGGCGGGTTGACTCTCGCACACTTGCTGAAGTTGGAAGCCCAGGCCGGAATTGCTCAGTCACACAAAGCGGTCATTAACATTCATCTCGATGGTGGGCCTCCTCAGTGGGAAACCATCGACCCAAAACCACACGCACCGGCGGAAATTCGGGGTGACTTCGGACCGATCTCGACTACGATTCCTGGAGTCCAGATTTGTGAATTGATGCCGAAGGTTGCATCGATTGCAGATCGATGCACTTTCATTCGCACACTCGTTGGGTCCGCCGGTCGACACGACGCTTTTCAATGTCAGTCTGGTTACAACGTTAAGGATCTTGCATCGTTTGGTGGACGACCGGCGATGGGCTGCGTCATCAGTAAATTGCAGGGAAGCCCAGAAGACGCCGCACCTCCGTTTGTCGATATCATGCAGGGACGCCCGCTAGTACGGAACAGCGCTCGTCCAGGATTTTTGGGACCGTCGTATCAACCTTTTCGTCCGGACATCTCTCATCTCTTCGCGCGGGAACTTGAGTCGGCAATGAAAGGAGAGCTGAAACGACTGGGCAAAGATCACCAGATGAGTTTGGAGTTGAATGAAACTCTCTCCGCAAAAAGACTCGACGACCGACAATCTCTTCTCAGTGGATTTGATCGCATCCGCAGGCAAGTCGACGCCAGTGGTATGATGGAAGCGATGGACCAGTTCCATCGTCAGGCAACTGAAATTCTGACATCCGGACAACTCGCAGAAGCGATGGACTTGTCCCGTGAAGATCCTCAAGTCGTCGCTCAGTACACAGCACCAGTCCGCACAGAAGATCTCGCATCGTACACCAGTGATGGTCCAAAATCGCCGCAAAAGTTGCTGTTAGCGCGCCGCTTGATTGAAGTTGGAGTTCGGGTTGTCAGCGTTTCCATCAGCGACTTTGACACACATCGGAACAACTCTTCCCGAATGCGAACGCTGATGCCGATTGTCGACTTTGGGCTGCACGCATTAGTCACTGACCTTGAGAATCGCGGGATGCTCGATGATGTCTCAATTGTCGTCTGGGGAGAGTTTGGACGGACACCGAAGATGAACTCCAATGGCGGGCGAGATCATTGGCCGCGCGTTGGCCCATGCCTCTTGGCAGGCGGTGGAATGAAGAACGGACAAGTGATCGGAGAAACGGACCGACTTGCAGCAACAGCTGTTTCCAGGCCAGTCACATACAAAGAAGTTTTCGCGACGCTGTATCGAAACCTCGGTCTGGATGCTCGACAAATCACGATTCCTGACCCGCAAGGCCGACCACAATACCTCATCGACGACGCAGAGCCGATCACGGAAGTCATCTAACCCGTCATCTCGCCATAAGTTTGGGGCTGATGAAACCGACACCGTTTTCATCCAAACTGCGAGACATCATGTACGACTTCCCACCGACTCACTCTCAACCATTCATCACTATCGCGAACTGGTGGCTGTTCGGCTGGCATTCGTTTGTCATGGTTCTTGGTCTCGGTTTCATGGCTTACCTGATCAGGGGAAAACGGCAGCCTCACTTCTATGATTCAATTTTAACGTTCGGCAGCGCATCTTTGATGACGGTGATCTTGCTGTCCGTAGATCGCACAGTTGCTCCCCTGCCAGAATATGTTGGTCTT
>DAOUPA010000330.1 GCA_030626405.1 Planctomicrobium sp. | reverse complement strand
TGGAGCAACGTTGGCGGCGAGTCTTTTTCCGGAGCAACCCATCATCGCGCTTCCCTGCGCGTTGTTCACATTTGGATGCATGACAACCGGCACGATCCTGGCGGAGATCATGAAACGTTTTCCGTCTGAAACAAGCGCGGAGTCGAACTTGGAAGAGACGCCCATTTAGCCCCCGGTGATTCACATCGGGGGAAACTCGATCGATCATTTCATTGAGGATACGCGATGCTTCTTGTTCCACCGGGTGACACACCCGGTACTTAATAGCACCAGGCTGAGCGTAGGGTGGGTGAAGTTTGCGTGTCTCAGAGTTGGTGGGTTTCGCAGGTGAGTATGAGAAGATCGTGCAGGTTGGATTACAGTTCGATCTGCGTACGCAACCGACCTTTTATCAGGCTGCACCCACCCTACGGCTTGCGCCCCACTGCGCCGGGGACTACGCTTCTTCGTATTCGGCGAGGAAACCCTGGAATGTGCGGCGGTGTTGTTCTTCGTCACCCAATGCCTGAATGCACAGATCCTGCGTCACGTAGTCGACGCCATCGCAAAGCTGGATCAACTTGTTGTATTGCTCACAGGCCCCGTTTTCGGCTTCGATCACACCTTTAATGACAGAGACAACATCTGTCAGTTTTTGCGGCGGTTGAAGTGAACCTTGGCGGGCTTTGAAATCCATACTTCCTGGGACGACTCCGCTGAGTGTTTTAATGCGGACTGCCAATGTTTGAGCGTGAGTCAGTTCTTCCTGAATGTCGGCATCGAGGGATTTCTTGATTTCCTCTGCGCGAACTCCATCCAGATTGATGGAATTGGACAGGAAGTTCATCACAGTTTCCATCTCCATCCAATATGCAACCTTCAGTTCTTCAACAATCTGCTCTCTTTTGTCGTCTGACATAATCCTGTGCTCTTTCTACTCAAGTGTGAAACTGAATCTATTTCTCGATTATAGGGGATCTCAACGATTCGTCATGTCGACAACTCGATTGAGAGAATTTCATCGATTGCGAAGGGGCCAATCACTTCTCCTTCCGGATTGATTAAAACCAACAATCCCGCCTGAGACCGCTGGGCATCTGGAAAACCTTCTCCGACCCGTCCATCTTGACAGGTCACAACAACCGAATTTGTTTCGTTGATTGTGTTGAGTGCCTCTTGGGAGATGACCGGAAACCTTTCCCAAGCCCATTTCCAGAGCGTCATTTCGGGAGATGGCCTCCCTGCAATGTCAGTCCACTCGTGTTCGGCAAGTAGCAAGTCCTTTCTTGAACAAGACTTGCACCATGGCATCAAGGTGTCGTCGATCCATTTTCGTCGTGAGATCACCAAATCGTCGAAACTATTCATAGGAGAAGGGTCGTGCGGGCAAATAGGGTTCTAAAGAAGTTGTCTGTCGATGCTGAGCCTGAGACTGAATCCACATGGAAACACGTTTGCTCAGGGTCTCGCGTCACGGTACATTGAAAGGAATTATTGCCGCGAAGTTTTATTTTTCAATTCCATTCGCGTTTTAATAGTAATTCATCATTTTATCCTCCTTCATTTTTCTGGGTATCTGCAAATGACTGGTTTCTCTCCGCTTCTCGCGCAAGCGACCGAAGTGGTTATTCAACCTCCGTATTTCAGTCTGACCATCGGATGGATCATCTTTCTGATTGGTTTGATTGTCCTCAATTACACGACTCGTACCGGCACGATTGCTCGCGCGACGACGAAGGAAGCTCTGCGGCAACCGGTCTTTTTCCTGATGACCGGTGCAGCGATTCTGGTGATGATCGCTAACTACTACGTCCCATTCTTTTCAATGGGTGACGATACGAAAATGTACATCGATTGTGGCCTGGCAATGACGTTGATTTGTGCGCTCACTCTTGCCATCTGGACAGCGAGCATGAGTGTGTCCGAGGAAATTGAGGGTAAAACCGCGATGACGTTGCTCTCCAAGCCGATTAACCGCAGGCAGTTTGTGTTTGGGAAATACGTTGGCATTTTGCAGTCTTCGATCATCATGCTCTTGATTCTCGGTGGGCTGTTCTTCTTTTTCACGTACTTCAAGTTCGGGTATGATCAAGGTGAAGCTGGTACTCCAAGCGCAGAGATGTTTTTCTATCGAAGCGTCGGTTGGCTGCCCTTTCAGATTCCGTATCTCACCCAAGATCGGTTCAATGTTGCTCGGACAATTTTCCCTGGAATGACCCTCATTGCTATGGAAGTGGGAGTGATGGCAGCAGTCAGCGTGGCGATTTCGACAAGAATGCCGATGCTTGTCAACATTAGCACGTGCTTCTCACTCTTCGTGATCGGTCACTTGACTCCAATTCTGGCGCAGGCCGACGGGCAGCATGTGTTCGTGAAATTCGTCGCCCAGGTGATGGCAACGGTTCTCCCGTCGCTGGAACATTTCAACATGTCCGCAGCAATCTCGACAGGAAAAACAATTCCTGCAGATTACATAGGTATGGCAGCTTTGTATTGCGCTGCTTATGTCACAACGGCGATTATGATTGCTTTTTTGATGTTCGAGGATCGAGACTTGGCGTAACTTTTTGATGAATGGCGGTGTCAAATGAGCGGAGTTTCAAGACCACTGGACAGACTTCTTCCCAAGCGAACCTGGAACGACAGCCATAGTCGACGCCTGGTTTTATGGATTCTCATTTTTGTCGCAGGTGTCTTGTTCTCCCTGGTGTTGACGACACTCCTTATTGATCTTGTCGTGACGCAAGGGCACATTGACGACTCAGCACTTCTTGGGGACAAGAGAGTTTACGGAGTCGACCTCAACACACTCGGAAATGATGCTGGACTGTGGTCGCAGGCGGTTCGTTTTGGCGATCTTCCTGGCTGGAGTTGGCTGCCATTGTTTTGTCATTACGCCCCACTCACAGAATCGAGTCAGGGAACTCTCGCTTTGCTCGTCGGTTTAGGACTTCTCACGGCGATCATATTGATGTTTTCCCGGAGCCGCGCACGAAGCCATTCTCTGGATTCGGCCAGAGAAGTCGCGACGCGACTTCGGAAATCGATCCATCGTCAAACGTTGCGACTCGGCCCGAGCGATTTAACGGGACAAAGGCATCAAACGGCCTATAAGCTCTTTACTGATACCGTTGATGAAATTCGTGACTCACTGATGCAGTACCGTTGGCGGATCGCTCGTGGGACGATTTTGCTTTCTGCAATGTTTTTCGCAGTCCTTGCCATCGACTGGAGGCTGGCGATTCAGTGCTTGGTTCCGAGTGCAGCTTGCTGGTGGGTTTATCGCTATGAACGCCAACGGGGAGCAGCGCAACGGTTGCTTGCAGATTCTCATGCGGAAACGGAATCGCGTTTCCTGGCCGATGGTCTCAAGCAAACCCGACTTGTGCGCGGCTATAATATGGAATCGTTCGAGGAAGCGCTTTTTGAGAATCACCTCGGTCGGTTGTCGGCAGAATCTCAAACCGGACGGCGTCTCGAAAACAACGCGTTACGCCTGGCACGCATCGTCGTCGCGGCAGCGGTCGCAATTGTGATACTCCTGATTGGACTCCGAGTGCTTTCGATAACCGATCCACTCCCACTTTCCAGTGGTTTTGCACTTGCCGTTGCTTTGGGGATCATTGTTCGGGAGTCAGCCTCGATGGAACGCGCCCTCGGAGAACGTCGAACCTTGGTGATCGCCGGTGAGCGCATCTATCGCTTTCTTGACGAGATCCCTGAAGTTGGTCAGGCGGTGGGAGCGAAGTTTATTCAACCTGTGGCGAAATCTATCGTGTTAGAGGCAGTTCACTACCACAACCGCGGACACGAAATTTTGAGAGGAATCGACTTGCGAATCGAAGCCAATTCTCAAGTCTCCTTAGTTTCACTCGATCCACTTCTTCCCAAGGCTGTTGCGTATCTTCTTCCACGGTTTGTTGAACCATCAAAAGGACGAGTTCTCTTTGATGGGGAAGACATTGCCTGGGGAACGCTCGAATCGATACATGCAGAAACTCTTTACGTGGGTGGAGATGATCCGGTCTTGTCTGGAACAGTTCTGGAAAATCTCATTTGTGGTGACCCTCGTTTTTCTATCCAAGACGCGATTGAAGCGGCGAAAACGGTTCACATCAACAAATTCATTTCCAGTCTTCCCCTCGGGTACGAAACAACTCTGGGCGAACATGGAGTTGCAATTGGAGTGGGTCAGGCATTTCAAATCGGTTTAGCCCGGGCGGTTCTCAGAAATCCGGCCGTGATTGTTATTCAAGAACCTGCGACGATCTTGGATGATGACATTCGTATTGCGATCGATGATGCCTATCAGCGAATGACTCAGGGGCGTACTGTCGTGTTTTTACCGAGCCGACTTTCGACCATTCGGCGTTCCGATCAAGTGGTTCTGCTACATGACGGAAAAGTCGAAGGAGTTGGAGCACACAGCGAGTTACGGAAAGCTTCTGAACTTTACCGCCACTGGGATTACATCACTTTTAATTCGTTCAGTCGCGAATCCCGTCGTCTCCAAAGTGCGAACGAAAGACCTGTTTTCAAGCAGTGAGGCGATGCCTTCCTGTAAAAAAGGCCAGCAGATGCTGGCCTTTTCGTTGGAATATAGAGACTCTAACCGAGGAAGATCAGTGTCCGAGACAGGCCAGTGCAGTGTGAGCCGCTTCGCGAACTTCAGGGAGGTCGAAATCGGCAGCATGCCGTAATTCAGGCAACGCAATTTCCGCGTGCCTTCCGAGCCCTCCCAGACTCAAGGCAGCAGTGGCACGAACATCAGCATCTTCGTTTCCAAGTGCCTCTTTGAGTGCGTTGGCAGCAAACTCTTCGCCTTCTTGATACACGCCCCCAAAAGAGGCGGCAGCAAACAGACGATTCTCTCGAACTTCGTTGTTCAACGCCTTCTTCAAAATTTCATAAGACGCCAATTCCTGAGGAGCGATCCGCGTTAATGCTTCTGCAGCATGAAGGCTCGTTAGACCCGAATCTTCATCTCGAAGTTGCTCAAGAGAAGCAATGGCTTCTGTCGCATCGCTTCCCATTTGGCCCAGCAGGTAGGAAGAGAGGCGGAGGACGTTCGGATCATCTTCTTTCAAAAGTCTTGTCAGATGACGAACGACTTCGATGTTGCCGCCTTCGATGTCTCGAACCGTGCTCGCTGCGTGGACTCGAACAAGTGCATCATCGTCTTGCAACAATGCACGAACTGCGGGAGAAGCGGGTTGAGCTTCCGAACCCTGTCCGCCGAGTTCTATCAACCCTGCAATTCTTACTGTTGAATCTCGGCTATCAAGCAAAGCAACCACTTGAATCAGTTCCTTCGAAGCATCCTGAGTGCAGAGACGCTGAACTGAAGTTGCTTTCCAGTTTGTTTTTTCGGCGACAATCTTGGGCTCGATTTTCGGCAGCTCTGAAGAAGCAACAGTTGTTGCAGGGTTTGGAGTGAAAAACTCCTTTTCTGCTTTTGGCTCGATGACCACTGCCTCTTGAGGCTCACTGGTGACCAAAGGCTTGGCGTTGACTTGAGGTGTGCCGTTCTCAAAGACTGCATCCCACCATTCCTCGGCGTCGATTCGAGCAGAAGATGCAAGCATCTTTTGTGATGGATGCGGTCCCTCTCGTTCATACTCAGGGATGGACATTGCGATTTGATTTGCGGACGGTTCGTCACTCTTTGTTGTTTGAGTTTCAAACTTTTCAGCGAGGAGACTCTCTTCCGGGAAGAACTCATTGACTGCCGGTTCTTTTGCCCATGCAAATTCTGAAGCAGGTTGCTCAGAAGGCTGTTTCTCCCGAACCTCAAACTCTGGAGTTGGCTTTCGAGTGACCACAAGTTCGACCTTCTGTTCGCTTTTCTTATCAGCAAACAGTTCCTCGGCAGTTTTCTTCCTGGCCAAGGTTGGCTCTTGGCGTTGAACAATCAATTCAGCTGCAGCTTTGGGACGGCTCACGTTTGAATCGATTGTTTTTTCTTCAGCAGCGTTCTTGATGGACGCCAGCTTCTCTAAATCCGAACCGGATGCATCTGAAAGTGCCAGCATTCGTTGTCGCGCGACCACATTCTTCGGATCTTGCTCAACGATGTGTTCATACAATCGCTTCGCGATTTCGGGCTTTCCGTTTTCAACATACTTCTCGGCGACTTTGAGTAGTCGGTCGCTCCGGTTAGAGGCAACCTGAGTACTCTGTTTTGGCTCGACATTTCGAGCCACCCAAGACGGCTTGGAGGCGCACCCTGAAGCAACTAAAAGAACCGGCGCAATCAACAGCGCAAACTTTGAAACCTGACGCATCCTTGCCCCCAGTATAGACATTTGTTTAAACATCTGGGAAACGGTGGTCAATTCCCCCCCACCATCAATTATCCATGGCACACCGAGAATCAGTGCGCTGACTTATCGCTATTATCGGCGCAGCATGACCATGGCCTGTGATCGAATGCCTGAGATTTCAATCAACTCGAAGGAAATTTTTGAGATCCAGCATCCTTACTCCTGCTGAAATTGCCGGTCTGGAGAAATTTTGGAGCAGCAATGGCTCCATGATTCAGGTTTCCTTCAAGAAATCGGCAGCTCGGGTCAATGTGTGGTTGCAGATTGTTCAGTCCTCTAGCAATACAACGACGATCCAGTGCACCGACAAGTTTTTTCTGATCAACAACAGGAACTCGAGAATGGATATTCTTGCAAAGCAATGAGACAGCTTTTTCAATCGGATCATCAATTGATAACGCGATCGAGACGGGAGACATGATTGCTGATAATCTTCCGGTTCCGCAAAGGTTGATTGATCGCCACTTCAAAAAATCATAGTCGGGAACAACTCCGATAAGAGAGCCTTCAGTATTCACGACGTAAACGTCTGAAAGTTGAGACTCCCACAAGAGATTTTCGGCATCATCGATTCTCGTCTCGGGAGAGAGTGAGATCGTGAGAGAACTCATGAAATTTCGGACAAGGGATCGGGGCATTGATCTCTCCAATCGACATGTCACCCCAAAGGGGCATGGTTGGGATCAAACGCAATGATAAAAGAGCAACTGAAAGTCAATTCTCTAACAGGTCAAACACAATATCGGTTGCCCAACTCTTCTGAGTACGATCTGATTGGAGAGAATTGATGGGTTCTGCTGAGATCTGGCCGATTTTGCGGGTGTCAGCTTTCCAATTCCCAATTGAAAAAGTTACAGTAACGTGCTTGGGGAAGGATCCTCAAAAGTGGTGAAGATTGCCGATAAAAGAAACTCAAATGTTGCCCTTAGCGGTCATTCGGCGGATAATGCCAGAGGACTCAAGTTGAGGTGGTTCAATTGAACTTCGAGCGTCAAAAAAACTGGGAATCTCACCTGGAATCGATGACATTTCCGGTGATTGGCCTTGTTGTTGCATTATTCCTACTTGCCATAGGAGTTCAGCTTCTACGGTCATGGTGTCGGGATCGTGATGATCCTGCGGACGACTCCGATGAATTACTTGATCATCTGAGAGATTTGCGTCTCGAAGGTGACCTGTCCGAAGAAGAATTCCGATCCATCAAGAGTCGGTTCGACAGTCAAACAAAAACAGAATAGGGCGTTGTCTCCACATCTCCCTTAGATTGCAATCCCGCAATCGCTTGCCAGGACGGTTTCCCAATCCTTTCACTTCCGCATGCCCCCCAATTTGCGGACTTGGCAAATTCGACTGAACGACCGAACCCATCCGTAATCGGTTCACGATGACCCTAAATTAATATCGACTCGAAACACTGCATGGAGGGCGTTTCGAGACCTGCCGAAGATCTCTTAACGATCAACAGCTGTGAAGGAAAATTGCATGACCTCCAAAGAGTTTACATC
>DAOUPA010000624.1 GCA_030626405.1 Planctomicrobium sp. | reverse complement strand
TGAGAGTTGTGAGTGCTTTCTCAGCGCGACGTTGAGAATTGATAATCTAGGAACGGTGCGATGGTATTTTATGTCTTCTGTGACTGTGGGTGTTCTGTCTGCACAAATATCATCCATGCTGGCTCAACGGTGAAGTGTCCTCAGTGCAAAGCCGACGTGAGTGTTCCCAGTTCTAACCGATTGCAGGATCAGGATGGAAATCCGTTGTGGACACCGATGCAGCTTACCTCAATTTCGCTGAAAAACAGGAGCGTTCCTTTTTCAGGTGATTGCCAAGTTTGCAAAAACTTTGAAGCAACAAAACAGCGAGATACAAAAGTTACGTTTCTGGTTTCCAAGCATTTCACATCGCCCGACAGTCTTCTCGACCTACCCAGAATTGAAATCCACAATGCTGACCTGCCATTCTCAGCGAGCTTCGGCCAGATGAACTTTCCGCTTCTTTTCTGCGACGACTGTTCGAAGCGTTTTTCGCACCAGTGGAAGCTACAATCAGCGAAATCGTTCTCAGAAATCCTTCTCGTTGTAGGCGCCATGGTGTTTTTTGCGATGGTACTGATCGTTCTCGCAGTGGTTCTCCCGATCTTAACAGTCCCGCTCGCTGTCGGCTTGATTGGAAAACTTGCAGTCGACCAAAAGAAGGTCCGACCCGATCAATTTGTCCGTGACCATATCAAAAAAATCAAATGGATCGGAGATGCAGTGCGCAGTGACCTTGGAATGAAAATTGAAGTCGGCGCGGAAAAAAAATTCCTCGGCTGACCCTTCGCGAATGACCAAAATCTTCAGCGAAAGTAGGTTGGGTGCAGCGGAGCGGAACCCAACAAACCAGTGTCGACCGTCATTTGATTACGCGCGAATTTCAGCGGCATCGACGCTCACATGCCCACCCTGCTGCGCGATGTGGGCATGGCACCCTTTGTCTGGTGGAGCAATTTCGACGTTGACCAACTCCACTCTTGCCCCTCAACCCTTTCTTCACACTGGCCATTCATGTCCACAAGCGTGGCAGGTGAAGCCGACGAGGGTGCCGGTGCCGGCGATTCGGGCGCCGTTGCGACCGATTTGACCATCGCGTAATTCTATCGGTTTGACTGTGATTCGTGAGCACCCGGGGCAGGATTGGTTTTCCTTCTGGAGCTTCGCACGGTCTGCAACTTTGTCGGTGCTGCGGGACTTCTGGCGCGAGGTGAAATCCTTGAACGAATAGATCATCGGTTCGTCAAAGAGATCAGGCCCGCGAAGATTGGGACCAGAGAAAAGTGAGAGTTGACTCATCCTTGAGTCCTTTCAATATAAGAATTGAAGGAAAGTATCACGCATCCAATGCGTCTACGGCAGAATTTACCTTTCCACCGACTGGATATCAAGAGTTGATTTGTCGGTCAGTGCCGTGAAAATGCAGCCAACCACAATATCCTGTGGTCAGCCCTCTTGTGACCGCTTGATGCTGAGCTTCTGACCCTTTTGTAAATGTGTTAAAAACTGCCGAAAGCGACCTCGCCAGCGGCGATTGTCTGCTTAATGTCGAGCTTCACTTTCTCAGAATCGTGGTCGAAGAGAACGAGATCAGCCGGATGACCAACGACGAGTTCCGCACAGTGGACGTTCGTAATGCGTGCCGGATTGATTGTTGCCATCTTCCAGGCATCGGCGAGCGAACAGCCGGTCATTTCAATCATCGTAGCGATACAAACGTCGGTTTGAACTCCCGAACCGGCCAGGAATTGGCTCTGTCCGGCGATGACGACTCGCTTACTTTCCAGAACTTCGAATTTGGCGCCATGATAGTCGTAAACGCCGGGTGGACAGCCAGCGAGACCAGAAGCATCACAGGTGAGGACGATTCCGTCCTTTCCCTTAGCGAAGTAAAAGGAACGAACCACACTGGCAGGCAGATGCTGACCATCCGCGATAATACTGGCGGTCAATTTTGGTTCGCCGAGTTGATCCCAGATGTAGTTCGGGTGTCTTCGCAATGTTCCATGAGCACCGTTACCGAGGTGCGTACTTAGCGTTGCACCTGCTGCGACTGCGGCTTCAATTTGTTCGGTGTTGGCGGCGGTGTGTCCGATGGAAATGGCGATCCCGTTCGCGACGCAATTTTGAATCAACTCAGGCGCACCGGGTGATTCCGGCGCGAGCGTAAGCAATCGAATTCGGTCTCCAGACGCTTTCTGCAAGCGCTGCACTTCGTCCCAGTCACAGGCACGAACCTGTTCGAGCGGATGTGCACCGCGTGGTCCATCTTCGGTGGCGATGTAGGGACCTTCGAGGTGACAGCCGAGGACCATTTTGTTCGCCCAGTCTTCCTGCTCGCACGATTGGCGAATGATCGAGAAGCCGTTTTCCAGAGCTTCGTACGAATTCGTAATGAGCGTTGGGAAGAGATGTGTGATGCCGTACTGATAATGGGCCTGAAGAGCTTCCAGACATTTGTCGACCGTGAGGTTTTCATCACTGAACCAAGTGCCGCCGTAGCCGTTTATTTGCAGGTCAAACAGCCCCGGCGCGACAAATGGTAACGCATCGGCAGTCTCGATTTCCTTGATCTCCGCGATCTTTCCATCTTGAATCGTGATTTCAACAGGGAATTGAGTGCGAAAGTCTCTGGCCTGAATTTTCATGAAATTTCGTCTTGTGCCTTGCCAGGCCTTAAAATTGGGTGCGAATCTGAAATACCGCTCCGTTGTCGCTTCCGGTAGCTTCCTCAACCCAAAAAATACGAGTTAAAGCAACGCAAGGATGATTTTTTACAAACGGATCGAATATGATCATCGTAGATAAAACGTTAACTCAAAGACACTGTCCGACGAGTTTGTCGCTGTCTTTGTTTTTTTGCGGTCGGCATTCAACATGGTGCTGAGTGACGCGGAAGGCTGCGCCCGGCCTACGAAACGTTACAATTTCAACAGATTGAATTAGCGATGCCTCTCAAAAGCCACACAACGAACCGTTCGCGCTCACGAGGCTTCACGGCGATTGAATTCATCATTTCGATGGCAATCATTTTTCTCCTGCTCGCAATTCTGATTCCAGCGATCCATAAAGCTCGGGATGCTGCGAGAGCCACGCAATGCAAGAACAATTTCAAGCAAATTGCCCTCGCGATGCACAACTACCACGATGCTCACAAGACGCTGCCGCCTGGGTATGTTTCGATCATGGGGATCGACGGAAATCAACTCGAAAACGAATGGGGCTGGGGTGCGTTTCTGCTGCCTTACCTGGATCAGGCTCCTTTGTATAAGCGAATCAATTTTTCGACGGGAGTGGTTCAAAGATTTAGTGAGGCAGACGATATTGCAAAGACCCTCCCTCTCAATTTATCAAATTCCACCGTGGTGGGGACGTACTTGACATCTTCCCTCTGCCCGATGGATTTCTACAAAGACCTCCCAAATCCCTCACCGGCAGGTCGAGGATTCGCAAGCTATTCACCTACTAGCTATGCAGGCATCGCCGGAATCCACTGGATGCCCCTACCGTGCGCGACGGTTGTTCGAAAATTGAATCAGGAACTTCCGGAGATGACCGCACCTCCTTGTGTTCCGAGCGATGGTGCGTTTTACCTGAACAGCCGAGTGAGGTTCAAAGACATTCGCGACGGTTTCTCGCAAACCATGATCCTCGGTGAG
>DAOUPA010000739.1 GCA_030626405.1 Planctomicrobium sp. | reverse complement strand
GGGACGTTCAGTTTCTTGGCGAGGATTTTCGCAATCGCCTCCGAGCGTTGATACATCGCCAGCGTGAAGACCTGAAGGGAGAGGACGTCGTCGTAGAGATCGACCATGAGACCGGGGAAGCCATCACCTTCGGCATTGATGATGCGAAACGCATCCGTTTGTGCAGAGAGCTTGAGCATGTTGGTTCGCAAATCGACGGCCGCTCCGAGATGGTCTGACCACCATTGTTCGTCAGGTGGAACATCTCCCCAACTGAGCATGCGAATCGTCGCTTCGGCGCGAGGGTTCCAAACACCATAGCCGACCACTTCACCAGAATCAGCGAGGACTTTCACAAAATCGCCGTGAGAGGCCGCCGAATCGACCTTCGCAACACGTTTCCGGAAAACGGTCGGATGCTTCGTCGTTGTTTTCAGACGAGCAATCGGAGTCGATCCTGCATTTGCATCAAAAAACGGTCGCTGAACGAGATACTCATCACCGAGCGGAAGTCGCGATTCTTTACGAACCTTCCCCTGGTAAGGACGTTTCTTATGTTTACGGTACGGGCGAGGTGGCATTCCGAAATCCTGCGTGTGAGCGTTTGTTTTGTCACATCGTATGGATTTCAAGTAAGAAGCGTCATGTCTGCCCGGTGTTGAATTTAGAAAATTCAGGTATCAAGAAGCGTGAGTGCAATGCAGACTGTTTTTCCACCCACTTTAAGTGGGTGTAAAAACCTGTTCGCAACGCTCGCGTATGAACTCTGCAATTCTATTCTGCCGCACCTTCACTCGGATCGAGGAACATCTGGTTCTTCCAGATATCCATGCGGTGCAAATGAAACTGCGCCAGCACTCCGAGAGTCCCTAACCCGTACTGGGCACTCCGCCGAAAGTTGATGCTGCTGGCTTCGTCGAAGTAACGAACCGGAACGGGAATGTCGCCGATTCGGAATCCAAAGTGAACAGCCTGCGCGAGGAATTGACTGTCGAAGACGAAGTCGTCGGAATTGTTTTCGTAGGGGATTTTTTCCAGAACTTGACGCGAATAGGCGCGGAAGCCAGAGTGGAAATCACCAACATTTTGTCCCAAGGCGATGTTTTCAATCGTCGTGAGAACACGGTTCGCAAGGTATTTATAGACCGGCATTCCGCCTTGGAGTGCTTCTCGTCGCGTACGAATTCGAGAACCGAGAACGACGTCACAAATTCCAAGCTTAATGAAGTCGAGTGCCGCGCGAATGACTCGGCTATCGTATTGGTAGTCCGGATGAATCATCACGACGAAGTCCGCCCCTCTTTGCAGGGCGTGTTCGTAACACGTTTTTTGATTCGCCCCGTATCCGCCATTCTGTTTGTGTTCGATCACAGTCATGCCAAGTGATTTGGCAACTTCGACAGTGTTGTCGGTGCTGCAATCATCGACGAGAATCACTTCGTCAACGACCCCTTCCGGGAAATCTCGCAGTGTTCGCTCAATCGTTTGAGCGGCGTTATACGCAGGCATCACGGCAATGGTTCGTTGCGGCAGCGTATTGTCGGCCGAAATCGCGTGCATCAGCGATTCGATTTTTCCAAGCGCACGGCTTCTGGTATCAATAGGTTGAACGGTTTGAACCACAATCTCTTCTCCTTGGGGACAGACTTTCGTAAAGACTAGGTCACCCAAGGGAGCATGCCGCGAGAATTGGTTGCCTCCAGGACAATTGTAGGTCCGGCTGTAACGATTCGTTGAATTATTGCAACGCGAGTAATCACTCTTCCGGATTAAAAACCATTTCAGAAGATGTCATCGCTCCGCGTTCATCCGTGACAGAGAGAAACCAGATCGTCGTGTCAGCAGGCGGAATAACGGAAGTCACCAGATTGTCGACGACCTTGGCTGGGGAAGAATTCCAAGTCCTTTTGGATAAAAGACCAGAATCTGTGGTCCATTGGATCTGTGCTTTGGCGATCGGCGTTGTCGATGTCAAATCTGCAACGACGACGTCTTCAGGGACAGCATCGAGAATTCCGGGGCGACCAATTATTGCCAGCGGTTTCCCGTTAGAGATTTTGCTGGCGATGAAATTTTCAATCTCTTGCGGTGCCCAACCGGGCGGATGACCGTGCGGCATGGCGACTTCGATGCGAAGGTTCTTCTCGCCTGGGACTGTATGAAAACTTTTCATATAGCTGTCAAGCGGATAGTGAACATCGTTCGTGCCGTTGACGAACAAGATCGGGACACGGCAATTGACCAGATGCTTTGATGGATCGTACTGCGCGATCCAGGTGCGGCGTTTCTCTTCTGGT